>NZ_PDYS01000008.1:0-149633 GCF_002743155.1 Sporosarcina sp. P1 | reverse complement strand
CCTGGTATCCCGGTATTCTATCGCCGCGCCATCTAGTCTTTGGCATTAGAGGCTTCCGCTCAATGAATCCCGCAATCCGCTCTATATGCCGCGGTAAGCGCTCTATGCGTAGCGTTATCCGCTCTATCACGATCCGCAACCGCTCATAGTTCCACGTTGCCCGCTCTATGTAGCTTCGCATCCGCTCTATGTCCGCGGCGCTACACCTGGTATCCCGGTATTCTATCGCCGCGCCATCTAGTCTTTGGCATTAGCGACTTTCGCTCAATGATTCCCGCAATCCGCTCTATATGCCGCGTCAAGCGCTCTATGCGTAGCGTTATCCGCTCAATCGCGATCCACAACGGCTCATAGTTCCAGGTTACCCGCTCAATCCAACCCCATAACCGCTCATAACCCACCCAACCCCAACTCCAACTCCAACCCCAACCCCAACCCCAACCCCAACCCCAACCCCAACCCCCTAAATAAACAAATCCCTAGAAAAATAACCAATTCCATGTAATCATAAATAAAAACGAGGTGACCTACATATGAAAATTCAATTCTACACGAAACCTAATTGTGGACTGTGCGAAGAAGCGGAACGAATGCTTCACTTGGTCGCGGAAGATTATCCACTCGAGTGGCAGACGTTCAATATAGAAGAAGATGACGACATCCATGAAAAATATATGCTAATGATCCCTGTCATCGAACACGAAGGACAGGTGTTGGCATTTGGAAATATCGGCTATATCGATCTTTTGGAATTAATTGAACAATGAAAACGCTTTCTCGTTGTGTTTCATTTCTGAGTATGCTATACTTCACGTATAGTATTTTTTTACCCTAGGTGGGACAACATTAATTATGCGGGATCAAATATATCCCACTTGAAAAGAGGGATGTAAGTGAACTTATCATTTTATGAAGCACAACTCGCACTTATACCTGAACTTCCACTGTTGATCGAGCAACGTTATCATATCTTGAAACTAATCAAAGCGTCAGGGCCTGTTGGCAGACGAACGCTTAGTTCTATGTCTGGTTATTCCGAAAGGGAAACACGGACGATGCTCGATTTATTGAAAGAACAAGAACTGGTGCATATTGCGAAAGAAGGCGTGTCGACTACGGAAAAAGGTATAGAAGTGCTCTTTGCATTGCATGATACGATGGAGGAAAGATCGGGAAGACGACAACTTGCGAATGAGTTGGCAGAGCGCCTCGGCATTCTACAAGTACATGTAGTGGAAGGGGATTCCGATGATTCACCTTTGACGAAAAAGTTGCTCGGTATGCAAGCGGCGAAGCAATTTCGCTCCCACATTAAAGGGAATGAAATTGTCGCAGTAACTGGCGGTAGTTCAGTAGCCGCGATTCCATCGTTTATGCAGCAAGATGAGTTGCCTGATGTGCAATTTATCGCAGCAAGAGGTGGCGTGGGGGAAGAAATTGGGCTGCAGGCGAATATGATCGCTGCTTCATTTGCAGAAACATGTCATGCAACATACAAAGCGTTTTATTATCCAGATACTTTGAGTGAAGAAGCACATGCGGTGTTCCAGCATGAGCCCGCCGCGAAAGAGATGTTGGCGTTATATAGTCGCACCGACTGCGTCATCCATGGTGTCGGGAATGCGACGAAAATGGCTGTATTGCGAAATTCTCCTGACGAAGAACAGCAGATTCTACAAGATCGGCAAGCAAAAGGAGAAGCATTCGGCTTTTATTTTAATCAACAAGGTGAAATTGTCCATCGTATCCGTACAGTTGGGATTCAGATGGAGCAATTGCAAGACGTCCCGCTCGTGCTCACAGTAGCCGGCGGGGCGAGTAAAGCGGAAGCACTGCTGTCGTATTTAGCAAGTGCACCGTCCCAGACTATTTTAGTGACAGACGAAGGCGCAGCGGAGAATATGCTGTCGTTAATGTGAAACGCAGATACAATGCCTAGAAGGCGAAAAGGTTACAACTACTTTAACGGAGGCGATTTAGTATGACAGTGAAAATAGCGATTAATGGATTTGGACGAATTGGACGATTGGTACTTCGTGAAGCATTTGCAACAGAAGATGTAGAAGTAGTGGCGATCAATGATTTGACAGACGCAGCGATGTTGGCTCATTTATTGAAATATGATTCCGTGCACGGCATTTTCGATGCAGACGTGCAATCAGATGAATCTTCAATTCGTGTAAATGACAAAAAGATCAGCGTGTTTGCAGAAAAAGATCCTGCGAACCTTCCTTGGAAAGACCTTGGCGTAGATATCGTGATCGATTGTACAGGTGTCTTCCGTTCGAAAGAAGGATTGCAAAAACACCTCGATGCAGGCGCGAAGAAAGTCATCTTGTCTGCTCCAGCGCAAGGCGAAATGACTACACTTGTGATGGGTGTCAATGAAGGAACGTACGATCCAGCGAACGACCATATCGTATCGAACGCGTCTTGTACGACGAACTGTTTAGCACCTGTCGTGAAAGTGTTGAACGATTCATTCGGCGTTAAGCGTGGTATGATGACGACTATTCACTCGTATACAAACGACCAGAAAATTCTCGACCTTCCACACTCTGACTACCGACGTGCGCGTGCGGCTGGCGTGTCGATGATTCCAACGACAACGGGTGCAGCTTCTGCTGTAACGAAAGTAATTCCTGAATTGAAAGGGAAATTGGATGGAATGGCAGTACGTGTGCCGACTCCAAATGTTTCCCTTGTAGACTTTGTGACGGAATTAGAAAAAGACGTAACGGTAGAAGATGTCAACGCTGCATTGAAGAAAGCATCTGAAGGCGAGTTAAAAGGACGTCTATTCTTCAGTGACTTGCCGTTAGTTTCTGTTGATTACAATGGAAACACGGCCTCTTCCACAGTAGATGGTTTGTCTACAATGGTCATGGAAGGCAATATGGTAAAAGTCATTTCTTGGTATGATAATGAGTCTGGTTACTCCGCTCGTTGTATCGATCTTGCACGATATATGAACAAACAAGGCCTATAAGACGAGAAAACCATCAATTCTGTTATAAATCGTAGCCATTCCACAAGTAACCGATTATAATGAATAAATATGGGGTGAGAGGAACGGAGAAACCCGTTCCTCTTTTTGTATTTATGCCGAGGAGGACTTATTGAATGAACATGAAAAAGACAATCAGAGATATTAAATTGAACGGCCAGCGCGTATTTTGTCGCGTGGATTTCAACGTACCGATGGAAGATGGAAAGGTAACGGATGATACACGTATTAAAGCGGCACTACCCACAATTGAATATATGACAAATGCGGGGGCAAAAGTAATATTAGCTAGTCACCTAGGACGTCCTAAAGGTGAAGTGCAAGAAGATATGCGTTTGACACCTGCAGGCGATAAATTGTCTGAGCTTCTAGGTAAAACAGTGAAGAAACTTGATTCATCAATCGGTGAAGAAGTGGAAAAAGCGATTGCAGAAATGAAAGACGGCGACGTGATTTTGCTTGAAAACGTTCGCTTTAATCCAGGCGAAGAGAAGAATGATGCGGAACTATCCAAGCAATTTGCCGCTCTAGCAGACGTTTTTGTGAATGACGCATTTGGAACAGCGCACCGCGCACATGCTTCCACTGCTGGAATTGCAGAGTACATACCCGGTGTTCTTGGCTTCTTACTCGAGAAAGAACTAGATGTTCTCGGAAAAGCATTGTCTCATCCCGATCGTCCTTTCACCGCAATCATAGGCGGCGCGAAAGTAAAAGACAAAATTGGCGTCATCGACAATTTGTTGGATAAAGTCGATAACTTGTTGATTGGTGGCGGATTGTCGTATACATTCACCCGCGCACAAGGTCACGAAACTGGAGATTCACTAGTAGAAGAAGATAAAGTAGAGTTGGCGAAGTCTTTCATTGAAAAGGCGAAGCAAAAGGCAGTCACTTTATACTTACCGACAGATGCAGTCGTTGCGAATAAGTTTGCTGCTGATGCAGAAACTAAAACGGTTTCAGTCGATGCCATTACAGAAGGCTGGATGGGTCTCGATATCGGACCTGAAACAGCAGAGCGTTACGAGCAAGTCATTAAAGATTCAAGGTTCGTCATTTGGAACGGGCCGATGGGTGTGTTTGAAATGGAAGCATTCGCAAACGGCACGAAAACAGTGGCGGACGCGATGGCTGAAACAGCTGCTTATACAGTAATTGGTGGAGGCGACTCTGCGGCGGCTGTTGAAAAGTTTGAAGTCGCGGAAAAAATGGATCACGTATCTACAGGTGGCGGCGCTTCACTCGAATTCATGGAAGGCAAAGAATTGCCAGGAGTAGCTGTATTACAAGATCGAGAATAAGGAGGAATTCTTTTGCGAAAACGAATCATTGCGGGCAACTGGAAAATGTTTAAATTATCTGGTGAAGCTGCAGAATTTGCGGAACACATGAAAGAACAACTCACGGCGTCAGATCAAGTCGAAGCGGTGATCTGCCCGCCTGCATTGTATCTAAACGACTTACTACAACGTTTTGAAACGACTGCGATCAAAGTAGGCGCTCAAACGATGCATGATACAGATGAAGGGGCATTTACAGGTGAAATCAGCCCAGCTATGCTTGAAGACGTAGGTGTACAGTATGTCATTTTGGGACATTCTGAGCGTCGTCAGTATTTCAATGAAACCGACGAAACAGTGAATAAAAAAGTACACGCAGCGTTCAATCATCACCTAGTACCGATTGTTTGCGTAGGAGAAACATTGGAACAGCGCGAAGCACTTGAAACGGTTTCGATCGTTTCAGCACAAGTGGAAAAAGCGTTTTTCGGCGTCACAGCGGAACAAGCGAAACAGTCTGTCATTGCGTACGAACCTATCTGGGCGATCGGCACAGGCAAAACTGCAACGGCTGACGATGCCAATGAAGTATGTGCCGCAATCCGTCATAAGATCGAAACACTTTATTCATCAGACGTGGCAGATGCAGTCCGTATTCAATACGGCGGTAGTGTAAAGCCAGAAAATATCGCTGAATTACTTAGTAAGGACAATATTGACGGTGCGTTAGTCGGGGGAGCTAGTCTCGATCCAGCGGCATTCGTAAAATTGGTGGAGGCTGGAACTCATGGCGAATAAACCAGTCGCGTTAATTATCCTGGACGGTTTCGGCTTACGAGACGAAACGTATGGAAACGCGGTAGCACACGCTAACATCCCGAACTTTGATTTGCTGTGGGAAAACTACCCGCACGCAACATTGACGGCGTGTGGAGAAGCAGTAGGGTTACCTGAAGGACAAATGGGGAACTCTGAAGTAGGTCACTTGAACATTGGTGCTGGCCGTATCGTCTATCAAAGCTTAACGCGCATCAATAAATCCATTCGTGAAGGCGAGTTCTTTGCTAACGCGACATTGCTTGAGACGATGGAGCATGTCAAAACGAAAGGCTCTGCACTTCACGTCATGGGGCTACTGTCTGACGGAGGCGTTCACAGTCATTATGAGCATTTATTTGCTTTATTGAAAATGGCCAAAGAACACGGTGTAGAACGTGTCTACTTGCATGCATTCCTCGACGGTCGTGACGTAGGACCGACGACGGCACTTCCATATATCAAACGTACAGAAGATGTGATGAAAGAAGTCGGTGTCGGCCAGATCGCGACTGTGTCCGGCAGATATTTTGCGATGGACCGCGACAAGCGTTGGGAACGTGTGCAGAAAACGTATGACGCGATGGTATATGGAATCGGACCACATTGTCATTCAGCAGAAGAAGGAATCCGAGCTTCTTATACCGAAGAAATACATGATGAGTTTGTCGAGCCGTTTGTCATTCAACAAGACGGCAAACCGGTGGCGACGATTGACAATGGAGATGCGGTGATCTTCTTCAATTTCCGTCCAGACCGTGCGATTCAATTGTCACGTGCTATTACGCAACCGGACTTCGACGGCTTCGATCGAGGCGTGAAAAAATTTACGGACTTACATTTTGTTGGCTTTACGCATTATAATGATGATGTAGTAGCGGACATTGTATTCCATAATGTCAATTTAACCAAAACAATCGGTGAAGTGCTTGAAGACCAAGGCAAGCGTCAGTTGCGAATTGCGGAAACGGAAAAGTATCCACATGTGACGTTCTTTATGAGTGGCGGACGCGAAGAAAAGTTTGAAGGGGAAACTCGAATTCTGATCAATTCGCCAAAAGTCGCAACGTACGATTTGAAGCCGGAAATGAGCGCATACGAAGTAACGGATGCGTTAGTGGCCGAAATCGAAGCGGAACGACAAGATGCCATTATCCTAAACTTCGCGAATCCGGATATGGTCGGCCATAGCGGAATGCTAGAGCCAACTGTAAAAGCGATTGAAACGGTCGATGCGTGTTTAGGTCGAATCATTGACGCTTTATCAGCAAAAGGCGGATCGGCTATCATCACAGCGGATCACGGCAATGCGGATGAAGTGACGACAATCGGTGGACAACCGATGACAGCGCACACGACAAATCCTGTACCTGTCATTATCACGAATCCAGATGTCGTGTTGCGCACAGACGGTATTCTTGCAGACTTGGCACCGACGATGTTGAAAATGTTAGGAATTCCACAACCGGTTGAAATGACCGGAAAACCATTATTCTAAGGAGAGATTTTCATGCCAATCATTACCCACATTCAAGCTAGAGAAGTATTGGATTCACGAGGCAATCCAACTGTAGAAGTAGAAGTATTCACAGAAAGCGGTGCCTTTGGACGTGCCATCGTACCATCCGGTGCATCTACTGGGGAGTATGAAGCGGTAGAACTACGTGACGGCGACGAAAATCGTTATAACGGTAAAGGCGTATTGAAAGCAGTAGATCACGTCAATGAAGTGATCGCTTCAGAATTCGAAGACAACTACTCGGTATTGGATCAAGTGGTTATCGACAGAGCATTGATCGAACTAGACGGTACGGAGAATAAAGGGAAGCTCGGCGCTAACGCGATTCTTGGTGTGTCTATGGCGGTTGCACATGCAGCAGCAGACTACTTAGACGTTCCGTTGTACCAGTACCTTGGCGGCTTCAACGCGAAGCAACTACCGGTACCGATGATGAATATCTTAAACGGTGGAGAGCACGCAGATAACAACGTCGACATCCAAGAATTCATGATTATGCCAGTTGGCGCAGAATCTTTCCGTCATGCACTTCGCATGGGTACGGAAATTTTCCACAGCCTAAAATCTGTTCTTCATGGTAAAGGCTTGAACACAGCAGTGGGAGACGAAGGCGGATTTGCTCCAAACCTTGCGTCTAACGAAGAAGCACTTTCTACCATTATCGAAGCCATCGAAAAAGCAGGTTACAAAGCTGGCGAAGACATCTTGCTTGCTATGGACGTAGCTTCTTCTGAGTTCTACGATAAAGACCAAAACAACTATTACCTAGCAGGTGAAGATATTCGTAAAACATCTGAAGAAATGGTTGCTTGGTATGAAGAGCTTTGTGAAAAGTACCCAATCGTATCGATCGAAGACGGTTTGGACGAAAACGACTGGGATGGCCACAAGCTATTGACAGAGCGTCTTGGCAACAAAGTGCAATTAGTGGGTGACGATCTATTCGTTACGAACACAGAGAAATTATCACGCGGTATCAAAGAAGGCATCGGTAACTCGATCCTGATCAAAGTGAACCAAATCGGTACATTGACTGAAACATTCGATGCGATTGAAATGGCGAAACGCGCGGGCTACACAGCAGTCATCTCTCACCGTTCAGGTGAATCAGAAGACGTCACGATTGCAGACATCGCAGTAGCTACAAACGCTGGTCAAATCAAAACAGGTGCACCTTCTCGTTCGGACCGTGTCGCTAAATACAATCAATTGCTTCGTATCGAAGATCAATTGTTTGAAACAGCACAGTACCTAGGCAAAGACACATTCTATAATTTGAATAAATAATTACAACTTGTTCCAGTCAATCGGCATAATTCGTAACAAAAGGTTGTGCCGAGGGACTTGCTTTGGTAGAATAGAAATGTTGTAACTTGCTATTTTTGGAGGTGGAAAAACATGCATGCAGTTTTCACAGCATCGCTGATAGTCGTAGCTATAGCATTAATAGTAGTCGTTTTATTGCAATCCGGTAAAAGTGCGGGACTGTCAGGGGCCATCTCCGGAGGCGCAGAGCAACTTTTCGGAAAACAAAAAGCACGTGGATTAGATCTCGTTCTACAAAGAGCGACCATTATCTTATCTGTCTTATTTTTTGTCCTAACCATTGCGATTATGAAAATATAAAATGCAAGCGCCTGACCATGTTTGAACGGTCAGGCGCTTTTCGTAGAAAGGAACGAAAAACATGCGAATTGCCCAACCGAAACCATTCTTCTTTCAACATGGAAAACGTGCGGTATTACTGTTGCATGGGTTTACTGGAACATCCGCGGATGTGCGGATGCTTGGCCGTTTCCTTGAAAAACACAACTATACTTCATTAGCACCGCATTACCGCGGTCATGGTGTGCCACCTGAAGAATTGATCAAGACCAATCCTGACCAGTGGTGGGAAGATGTAGTAGATGCATACAATCAGCTAAAAGAGGCAGGATATGAAGAAATTGCAGTGGCGGGATTATCACTCGGTGGCGTATTTTCATTGAGACTCGCAGCGCAATTTCCGCTAAAAGGCATCGTGACGATGTGTGCTCCGATGACGATGAAAACGACCGACTTGATGTGGTCAGGCGTACTGAAATATGCACGAGACTACAAAAAGTTCGCAGGTCAATCAGACGAGCAAATCCAAAGAGAAATGGACGACTTGAAAACAAAGTCAATGCCAGGTCTTGACGGTCTACAATCCATGGTCCAAAACGTGCGCGATCAAGTCGACTGCATCTACACACCATTACTCGTAGTTCAATCGCGTCACGACGATGTAATCGATCCGAACTCCGCACAAATTATCTATGACGAAGCACAATCCACAGAAAAAGAACTACAATGGTACGAAGAATCAGGACATGTCATTACACTAGGTCCTGAAAAAGCACAACTTCACGAAAACGTACTACATTTTTTAGAATCCCTTGATTGGCAAGAGTGAAATTAGGGGAAGATATAACTATATAAGTTGAATTTCAGTCCTTGAAATGGAATTAGTTATTAATAGAACACTCAGTTGATTTTCGTTTCAGGCGGCGACTCCAGCGGGAACAGCGCGAGCTGAAAGCCCCGCAGGTAGCGAAAGCCGTAACGAAGAACGGTTTTTGCGAGTAAAAGCGAAGCGTTAGGAGCACGTCTTTGCATGTAGCGGACGAGGAGATTGAAGCCGTGCCCGCGGAACGCGTCCGCCTGGAACGGAAATCAACGTTTCTAACAGCTTATACAGTATGAAAAAAGGAGGAGATGATTGTTTGGAACCAAATATAAAAGAGTTACAAGAACGGGTTTTGTATTTATTAAAAGAGAAATCCTATATGCCGTCCACTGTCCACGAAATTCAAGAAGCACTCAACTTAGAACAGGCGGACGAATTTAAAGAACTAGTGAAAATGCTCGTACAATTAGAACAGAACGGGAAAATCGTTCGTTCACGCAATAACCGCTACGGCTTACCTGAACAAATGAATCTTCTTCGCGGAAAATTCATCGGTCACGCAAAAGGCTTCGGCTTTGTCGTACCTGAAGACGTAGAGGGCGACGATGTCTTCATCCCACCTCATGAAATAAACGGCGCGATGAATGGCGATATCGTCTTCGTACGTGTGTCCGGTAGCTCATTCGGAGACCGTCGCGAAGGCGTCATCACGAAAGTCGTCGAACGTAAAACTACGCAAGTGGTCGGAACGTATCAAGCACATGAAGGATATGGTTTCGTCTTGCCGGACGACAAGAAATTGCCTATGGATTTGTATATTGAAAAAGGTCATTCATTGGAAGCGGTAGACGGTCAGAAAGTGATCGCGGAAATTACGAACTGGCCAACGGATGAAAACAATGCAACGGGCATGATCACAAAAATTCTTGGACATAAAAATGACCCAGGCGTGGACATCCTATCGATCATTCACAAGCATGGCATTGCGATTGAATTCCCTGAAGACGTCATGGAACACGCGAACAGTGTACCGACGACAGTTCAGCCAGAAGACTTCGAAGGCCGTAGAGATTTACGTAAAGAATTGACGATGACTATTGACGGTGCCGATGCGAAAGACTTGGATGATGCGATTTCAGTCTTCAAAGAAGACAACGGATCCTATCGTCTATTTGTGCATATCTCAGACGTTAGCTACTATGTCACGGAGAACTCTCCAATGGACGTAGAAGCAGCAGACCGTGGCACGAGTGTCTATCTTACGGACCGCGTGATTCCGATGTTACCGCATCGTTTGTCTAACGGCATTTGTTCCATTAATCCAGGAGAAGACCGCTTGACATTGACATGCGAAATGAAAGTCGATGCAAACGGTAAAGTCATCGACCATGACATTTACCCAAGTGTCATCAACTCGAGTTATCGCATGACCTATGGTGATGTCTACCAAATCATCGAACATCAAGACGAAGAGCTATCAAAGAAATACGAAGAAATCGTACCGATGCTAAACGATATGGCGAAACTGGCTAGCAATTTCCGTCAGAAGCGTAAAAACCGTGGCGCCATCGATTTCGATTTCAAAGAATCCAAAATTCTCGTAGATGAAAAAGGCTGGCCGACAGACGTGATCATTATTGAGCGTACAGTGTCTGAACGTTTGATCGAAGAATTCATGTTAGCTGCCAATGAAACGGTTGCAGAGCACTTCGACCGGATGAAGGTACCTTTCTTATACCGGATCCACGAAGATCCAAAAGAAGAGAAATTACAACGCTTCTTCGAGTTCCTAACGACATTCGGAATCGTCGTCAAAGGAACAGGTAAACAAGTAGATTCAGGTGCATTGCAAGAAATTGTGGAATCCATCGAAGGATTGCCGGAAGAATCTCTGATCTCAACGATGCTATTGCGTTCGATGCAACAAGCGAAGTACTTCCAAGACAGTATCGGTCACTTTGGTTTAGCGACGGAGTTCTACACGCACTTCACCGCACCGATCAGAAGATATCCGGACTTAATTGTTCACCGTCTGATTCGTACGTATTTATTCAATAAAGACAGGTCTGCACAAACGATTGCCCATTGGTCTGCTGAACTGCCTGAAATTGCTCGTCACACGTCTGAACGTGAACGTCGCGCAGTAGATGCAGAGCGTGATACGGACGCATTGAAGAAAGCACAGTTTATGGTCGATAAAGTGGGGGAAGAGTTTGAAGGGGTCATTTCGTCTGTTACAAACTTCGGTATCTTTGTGGAGCTTCCGAATACGATTGAAGGGCTTGTCCATGTCAAGAACATGAACGACGACTATTATCGCTTCGATGATCGCCAAATGATGATGATCGGGGAACGTACAGCGAAACAATACCGTATCGGTGATGAAGTAAAAGTGCGTGTGACATCTGTTAAACCAGAAGAGCAAGCAGTGGACTTCGAAATCGTCGGAATGAAAGAAAACTTCAGAGGCTCTCGTAAAGAAACACCAAAAGTCATCCAGGCTGGCAGAGGCAAGAGCCGTGGCCAAGGTGCAGGCAGGGGAAGAAGTCAAGGTACTAGTACTAAATCGAGTGCCGGTGGCGGATCGAAAAGTTCCAGCGACAAGCGCAATAAAAAGTACGAAAAGCCAAAGAAGAAGTTTTATGAAGGTATGCCAAAGAAATCTAAGAAACGTCCGAAGAAAAAATAAGACTGGAGCATGTCTCCGGTCTTCTGTCAGGGAGGAAGTTGCATGGCCAAAGGAACTGGAAAAGTACTCGCCGTCAATAAAAAGGCGAACTTTGATTACGCAATTGAAGAAACGATTGAAGCGGGAATCGTGTTAAAAGGAACGGAAATTAAATCGATCCGCAAAGGGAAAGTCCAGTTGCGCGATGCGTTTATATTGATCCGTAATAACGAAGCATGGTTGTCGAATATGCACATTAGCCCGTATGAACAGGGAAATATTCATAACCATGATCCTGTCCGCGTGCGGAAATTACTGTTGCACAAAAAACAGATTGCTTCACTTGCAGGCACGATGAAAGAGCAAGGCTATTCGATCATCCCATTGAAAATGTATATTAAAAACGGCTTCGCCAAAGTATTAATCGGTGTAGGTAAAGGGAAGAAACTCTATGATAAGCGCCAAGACTTGAAAGAAAAAGAGCATAAGCGCGATATGCAACGAGCTTTCAAAGCCAATCAACAAGATTGATAATCCTGCCGATTTATTGTATACTAGATGAAGTATCAAGTACGACCCGCCGTTTGAAGTGAAACGGGCCTGGGTTCCGGACTTTCCTTCGGGGACGTTACGGATTCGACAGGGGTGGTCTGGGCTTGAGCCGCGCGTCGGAGGGATCGTCTCCGTCAGAAACGACAGTTAATAATAACTGGCAAAACAAACAACAACCTAGCATTCGCAGCATAAGCTGTTGAATCTACCTTCCGTTTCCATCGCTCATGTGGAGGCGTAAGGTTCACTTATAGTGAGCTACGATGACATCTGCATTCTGAGGCTGTCATAAGAGATTCCCGGAATAGCGCACAGGACGCCCTGATTGATGGCATAATGCTTGCGCGAAACCAAGTTATCAATCTACACGCGTAGACGCTGAAGTAGCAGAGCCTTTGGACGTGGGTTCGACTCCCACCGTCTCCATTATGAGATTAAGGTGTAATAAGATGTAAGGGATATTGTACAAGAGAACCTCTTGTGTGATATCCCTTATTTTTAAAATAAAGTAAAACGATGTTTAAATCATCATGCTCATTACATACTTACACATATACATAATCTGAAAGGATGTGGTATGTGTGGATGAGAAGGAGGAAAATGAAATGGCCATTTTAAAAGACAATCAGGCAGATAGTAAAAAAATACTGACAGAATCTATAAAAGAAGTAGACCAAATGAGAAAGGGAAAGCTACCCAAACATTCATATAAGGATATGATGAACCGAGTGAGGAAGAGCTTAGAAGAAAAATAATGGAGTATAAAGTGCTTGGCGTTAAAGCGTTCGAAAAAGAGCTTTTAAAAATCGCTAGAAAATATCCAGTAGTTGTTGATTTAGTCGATTCCCTTTTTGCGGATTTTGAAGAAGGTAAATTATATGGGGACCGAATTCCCAGAACCAAAGGAAATGTCGTATATAAAACCAGATTGAGTAATCCAAATGCAAACAAAGGAAAGAGTGGCGGATTTCGTGTAATATGGTATTTAGTCACAGCCGACTTAGAAATATATCCGTTAACCATTTACTCTAAAAACGAACAAGAAGATATATCTGTAAACGAAATCATACGAATAATAGATCGAATTTTAGAAAATGAATTGTAGTGAAGCAGCTATACGAAGACGTTGAATACATCTGAAAATATATCCAGTGATGAATCGGTTTTCTATACTTTTTCGATGAAGGGATATTGTACAAGAGTGAGCTCTTGCACAATATCCCTTATTTTAATAAAGGGGATGTAAGCTGTGATAGAAAAAAACGGATCGACTTTCACTGTTAAAAAAGAATGTCGATCAACGACGACCAATTTCAAAAGGGCTTATTCGTAGCTTGAAAGAAGACTTTTTAATTAAAAATACATATCACTCCAATGCGATTGAAGGTAATAGGTTAACGATTTATGAAACGAAAGCGGTGCTAGAGGACGGCATAGTTATTGCCGGAAAATCCATGAGAGAACATCTAGAAGCTATTAATCATAAGGAAGCTATTTTAGTTGCTGAAGAAATTGTGCAGCAAGATCAGCCCCTCTCGGAAATAGTGATTAAAGAATTGCATGGCATCGTCTTGCATTCAATAGACAGAGCAAATGCAGGGAAGTATAGAGAGCAGAATGTAATCATATCAGGTGCCTCTCATACTCCACCTGATGCTGTAGGTAGTTCCGCAAATCCATGATGAACTTAATTCTACTTGCCATCGACGAAGGGCGTATCAGCGATGAATATGTCGCCTTCGATGCCACATATTTTGAGGCGAGAGATCGAGTCCAAGCCGCCAAAAAGAAAAAGAAGCAGGTACCGAAAAAGCGCGGACGGAAGCCGAAGGCCGAACGTGAACAATGGTTAAAGGAAAAGCAGGCTGAAGAAGACGCACGTCCGATTAATGAGAAAGAGATTGCAATAGGAAGAATTAAAGGTTTTGCCTTTTTGAATTTGCATCCGTCAAAGGATTAATATTAATATTGTATTTTATTTTAATGTCCATCTTCTTGTAAAGTTCAATCCATTTTTTTTCATCCATTGGTTTTGAGAATGGTTTTAATGTATGAATGCCTAGCTGTAATGGATCCACATTCAATTCTTGCATCTTTTTTACTAGTTCTTGTGTTTGTTTTTCAAGATTGGATTGGATATCTTTTTTAAAATCTTCTAAATCCTTTGGGTCAAATAATTGCTTTTCTCCCCGGTATTCTTCAATTCTTGAGTCTATATTCACTGTATAGGTCATTGTAGACAAGCTTTTATTGATATCCACTTTCGTTTTAGACCTAACATGACCTAGAACAACTTGTAATTCTGGGATCGGTAAAACTGCTAAGTAGTGATCGTTGTGTAACAGCTGGAAGATACGATCATCAAAAGTTGTTATTATTTCAACTAGTTTATCATTTTGAAACAGGGCTGTACCTTCATAGCGGATAGCGTCATTTTCTATTTTGAATACAGGTAAGAAAGGATCTGAATAAGAAGTATATAACAATTTTTTAAATTCATGTAGATTAACGACACTTAATTCTCCCTGATTTTTTTCCTCATAGTGCTTCAGCATTCGGTAAAAAGAGTAATCAAGATTTTCTTGTTTGTCCAATTGATTTTCCAAGTATTCTTCAAAATTTCCTTTTACGATAACTAAATAGATTCTCAAAGAAATATCCGGATCAGTCAATAACACATTAATAATGGACATAATCCCCTCGTTTCTTCCGAGGTCTTCATTAATTATCAGCATTCGCATTTGCCCAAATTTCATTTCCTGGTAGAAGTTTAAATTAAAACTCCTTAGTACCTCCTTTATTAAGCTTACTTCTTGCGTCACTACACTCTTTTTTTCTTTGCTTAGAGAAGGCAAAATCGTACTGATTTTTATTTTACCTTCATCCCCTCTACTAAGTGATAAAAATGTGACTGGAGTAAGCTCTTCAATAATATTATTTTCAGTAAAAGGGGCACATCCAGTTAACCATAATGCCATAAATATGATTGACAATTTTTTAGCCATCTTCTTTCGTAGTCTCATGTTTATTAACCCCCTTTATCTTCATCACTACGATCATAGTAATTGAAACCACTAAGTAACTTAAGCTTCCTGCTAAAATTTGAAGATTAAGTAAAATAACCTGCTTTTCATCTGACTTCCAAATCCATTCATTCACAAGAATCATTCCAATTAAAATAATGAATACACTGAATAAAAAGCCTACTCGACTGGGTGGTCTCTCCATTTTCCCACTAGCTATTTTAGATGCTCCATAAAACAACAGTAGAAAAATTGAAACCGCAAAGACGATGTTAAATAATTCTAAAGAAAGCATGACCATATCAATACGTTCAATTACTGGATTTTGAAAATAACGGGCCATAGTGACAATTGGAAATTGACTTTTGCTTAAATAATTGGAACCGAAATAGAATATGGACGCCATATATAAGAATACATACTCTATAACGGTTAGAGCATTGCCATAAGACAAATAGCGAAATGTCTTATTATTTGTTTTAAACCACGGTCCCAAAAATACCAGAAATTCAGGCCCTGAAAATGAAGATAAAATTAAAAATATTCCTTTCCAGGAATTCACACTTAATTCCATTGGAATAATTGGATACAAATCACTGAGTTGAGCTATTGGAGGAAAGAAGAAAAAAGCAAAGAATAAGAACATCCAAAATGTACACAAAAATGAAATCACGACAAAACGTATAGTTTTTTCAACGCCCTTCCATGCTACATACAAACAAGACAACAGAATAAAAAAGATCAGCCAATTTGAATCTGTAGCTGGAAACATAAATATTTGAACCATTTCCGAGAATCCTAACATGATCACGAAAAGTTTAAGCAGGATAAAGAACAACCCGATGAATGAGAGGAGACGTACAAGTTTTTTTCCGAATAATTGGACAAATCCGTTGTATCCTTCGCTAGAAAACCGGGTTAAAAACCATTTGGATAAAAGAAGAATGTTTAGTTGAGACAGTATGCCGACCGCTATAATCACCCAAATCATATATGAATGGATCAAAAATCTTGGCATAATCAAAAAAAAGTAAAGCATTTGGAGGCGATTCACCATCAACATGACATAGAACCCATTATAGGTTTCATTCTTATTAAATAATTGAAGGGCTTCCATCAGTTCATCTCCTAGTTTGATATCTCTTCATCTTCAGCGGTTTAAGATGTTCTGGACGCTTCTTCATTTTGACTAAAGGCCCTCGAATGAATAGGTCAAGCCAATCTTTTCCGTAGAAAGGGGCAACAGGAGATAAATATGGCTGCTTGAGTGAAGACAAGCCATTAAGGTGGGCTAAAATGATAATCATTGCCAAAACAATCCCTACTATCCCAAGAAACGAAGAAAATATAAGAAGAATGAATTGAATCAATGAATTCGCCTTTGTCACAAGGTAATTAGGAACAAGAAAAGATCCAATAGTTGAAATCCCTACCATGACAATTAACACCTGACTTGCCATACCAGCCTCAACTGCTGCTTGACCAATTACAATGCCCCCAATAACCCCAAGCGTTTGACCAGTCTTTGTTGGCATCCTTAAACTTGCTTCTTTTATAATTTCAATAAAAATCAACATGATAAATGCTTCCCAAAAAGGAGTGAACGGAAGCTTGCTCCTTGACTCCACCAAGACGAAAAGTGTTTGTAAAGGAATCATTTGATAGTGATGAGTTGTTAATGCCACGTAGAATGGGATCAATGTGATAGACAGAATAAAACTTACATATCGGATGATGCGCAAAAAACTGGCAACTACCCATCGATTAATATAATCCTCTGGTGATTGGAACAAATGAAAAAAAGTAATTGGGGCAACGAGAGCAAAAGGTGTATTGTCTACCAGAATCGTAATTTTTCCTGATCCCAGAGAATAAGCAACAACATCAGGTCGGTCAGTTTGCTGAAACTGAGGAAAAATACTATCTTGATGTTCCTCCATGAATTCCGCTACTTGAGAAGAATCAGATAAGAGATCATAATTAATTTCCGAAATCTTCTTTTTGGCGGTTGAAACAAATTCTGGATTGGTCAGCCCTTCTATGTACAATAAAACCACATTTGTCCTACTTAAAGAACCAACAGTGAACTTCTCTGTTTTCAGATCATGTGTTGGAAGACGCCTACGAATGAGCGTAATATTTTGTTCTAGCTGTTCACTGAAGCTGTCTTTTGCTCCTAAAAGGATGGTTTCAGTATCGGATGGTTCAATTGCACGTCCAAGTGGATTTTCTAAAGGGATAGCGAACCAAAGATTTGACGAAGAGTCAAATAACAAAACAGATCCTTTAAACAGCTGCTTTTTTGCCTCATTAAAAGTGGAAATGGGGTTTATTGTTGAGTGAACATTGCATTCCTGAATGGATTGTTTGGAACAGTTAGATAAAGGTTTTAGAATGCTTTCATTTAATCTTTCTTGGTCAATCAGAGTTCTTACGTAGATAAGATCAACATGTTGATTTTCAGAAATGTTGATTTCCACAAATTCCGCATCATCCATTTGAACGAGGGCTTTTTTTAGAGTCTCTATTGATATTTCTGATTCTGCGTTTGATTGAGAAACAGGCTTATTTTCATCTGATTGTTTTTTCCAAAACATGTACATTCCTCACTTCTATATGTTAAAAAGCATTTTGGAAGGACGGTAAAATTCGGTATTAATTCCATTGTTGGCTTTTTAAGTTTGAAATATACGAAATTAAATTAATAAGATGCAGGGGCACAAGTAGACATTAAAGAAGCGATAATGTGAGTGGACTCGATTGAATTGGAGTTGTTATTGTGTAATATTTTCGGTTATGAATCTGTGGAAGATGTTTGGAAATATATTCAGTGAGGGTTTAGATGAGAGTTCTCTTATGAAAAACAAGTAACCGATCTATAGTTGTGTACGAAGCTGCAATTCTCCATAGCGGGTTGGAAAATACCTCCACTGATGGCAATGGAGCTCGTTTGTTGTTGAGGACGGTATTTGTGTTTTATTAGATAGAGCTCAACATAATTAAAGGTACCTGTATAACACAGGTACCTTTTTGATATTAAACCTCTATCCCCGCAATCCCAAATCCTCCTGGACCAGAATGTGACGAAATCATCGCACCCGCTTCAATCCAAAGACTATTCTCGAATCCTTTTTTTCGTGCAATATCATTGATCCGTTCTTTGATAGTCTCACTAAGGCCAATTGAGTATATAAAATAGATTTGTTGTCTATCGATGTCGTATTGCTGTAAATAGTCTAGCAGTAAACTTTCAGCCACTTTGCTCATATTCCCACGATATTTTTTAGTCGAAACGAGCTTACCTTCTACTAATTCAATACATGGTTTGATTTTTAACAAAGCCCCGCCAAGATACGCCATATTACTGACTCGTCCGCCAGCTCTTAAAAAATCTAAGCTACCTGGAAGGAAGGCAAGTTTCGCTTTTGGAACCTTTGTTTCGATCTTTTCCAGCAAGCGGACAGGATCCATTTCAGGTTCTTCCTCCAGCAGGGCTACCGCATACATAATAACCGCAGTTAATCCGCCTGTAACGTTTAATGTATCGATTAAATAAATATCCTCAAAATCTTTCGCAGCTATTAACGCATTTTGATAGGAAACAGACGCCTTTGATGTATAGCCTATGTGGACAATTGTATGATCAGGGAATTCTGTTCGAATCTTTTTGAAAAACTCTTGGTATTCGTGAGTATTTGTGGCGGCGGTGGATGGTATCTTTTTGGTGCGGGCATAAAAATCAAATATATCTTGGACGGGTAGATGACCGTCTAAATAGTCTTGACCATCCATGACTACGTGCATGGGTACCACTTGTATATGGTGTTTCTTCGCCAAAAACCCGGGCAGGTCGGCACCGCTTTCGGTTGTTAGGATGATTTTTTTCACTGAATGTCGCCTCCAGTTTGTATTTTATTAGATGTGTGGGTTATTGAGTTTAGTTTAACTATACAGGATAGCTGCGCGATGTATGTTTAGATTAATGAAATATGTAGAGAGTTTTTATTCAATATACTGATTACTTCACCAAAAATATCTGTGTAAGAAACAAACATGAATGTTAAAAAGATTGAAGGTCTTGTGTACAGGTACATAACTTCAAATATTTAAAAATAATTCAACTAACGGATGTAATGATCGAAAACCTTATTTTAATTTGAAAATTTTTCCAGAATACTGCGTCTGTACGTTGCCCGAAAAAGGTATAGACAGAGAGGAAGGAATCTACATGAAAAAAATACAAATGAAAATGTTGATGACAACAATACTTTTACTGACGTTGTTCATCTCGCCAGCAGGAACGGAAGCGGCTACCGGTAAAGCATTCAAGGATGTTTCGAAAAACAGCCCCTATGTGGACGTCATCCATGAGATGCGGGATAAGAACATCATTAGCGGATATCCGAATGGTGAGTTCAAACCGAACGAATCGATTAGTCGGAAGCATGCAGCGGCGCTCGTCAACCGCGCTGTAAAGTTGCCGGCACGCAATAAATTTGTGTCCTTTAAAGATGTATCAACAAAAAATCCTTATTTCACAGACATTAAAAAACTGCAACAAGCCGGCATTTTCACACCGGATAAAAAAGGCAATCTATATCCAAATCAGCCGATTACTCGCGGGGAGATGGCAAAAGTTCTAACGATTGCCTTCAAGTTGGACGTCCAGTCCGACCTGGATTTTAAGGACGTGCCGAAAACCCACCCTGCCAATGAATATGTGCGTGCACTTTATTCGAACGCGATTACAACAGGCGAGGATGGCAAGTATCATCCCGACAGACCTGTCACGCGTGCACATTATGCCGTATTCCTGCACCGGACGCTACATATGCATGATCCAGTAGATCCGTCGGAGCCGGCGCAGCCACTGCGTGGACAGTTAGGGGGCTATTCGGAAGCGGATCTGAAGAATAGCGACCGCCTTGCCTTTCTGATGATGCGTCTGCTCAATCAAAAAGTGACCCGCTACTCAGCCGATTCGCTCATGAAGGAGCCACTGAATAAGGCACCTCACTGGGATTATCGGGAAATCGATCTGTATCCCGCGAGTCAGACCTACGGACAGATGACAAAAGAGAACATTCAGTACTTGAAACGGTTCGTGAGCAAGGATTCCGTAATGGAACAGATGTTGGATCGCTGGGCTGCAGGAGATTTTTCACACGTGCAGCAAGACTATATCGTACTATACAGGATTTATGACCCCGAATACTTTGTCTGGTGTATGGAAGAGACCTGTCTAGATAGTACCAATCTGCACGTGCGGACGAAGCGCGCGGAGGAATTCTTCATCCGTACGGTATTCGGCCAGAGAGGATTAGAACGACACAACGAACAGTGGGCACCGATGGGGAATTGATTAATTCTTAGAGGGGTTTTATTGTAAGGTACCTGTGTGAGAAACAAACGTGAATGTTTAAACCATCATGAAAGTTTCATGCACAGGTATCTTCAATGATGGTATACAAAAATAGAAGATTTAATTTTAATTCACTGGTATATATTAACCGGTGAGTTTTTTGCTTTTAAATCTATAAAGTCTTGTCAACTATAGAATTTCCATTATTCTACTATCATATTTTGCGGAAATTGTTATAATTAGTACTAAAGAATTAAAAAGTAGGTGGAAAAATGTCAGCTATTGAAATATTATCATGGCCATTTAAGAAGAGTGCTATTGATCAAATCAATAATAAACAAGACTTTTTAAACTATCCCGTCATTTATATTCTGAATGGAAACAAAGAAGCGTATATAGGTGAAACTGTTCAATTTAAAAATCGTATGAAAGATCACATGAAAAGTAGAGGAAATATAAATGAAATAAATTTAATTAAACATGATGAGTTCAATCGTTCAGCAACATTTCACTTGGAAACAAAGTTAATCAATTACTTTTTGGGTGATGAGAAATTTACACTTCAAAATAAAAGTAAGACAGCAAGTGACTTTACGCACAACTATTATAATAAGCCACATTATGATCAATATATTTTCCAAGAGCTGTGGAGAAAGTTGCATGAACGTCAATTAGTGAATAATAACCTGGATACTATCGAAAATAAAGACATTTTCAAGTTGTCACCTTATAAGGAATTGACACTAGAACAAATTGATTTAAAAGATAAAGTGCTAAAGTTCTGTGAGAAACAGGTTTTGGCGGAATCAAATGATTTCGGTAGTCTATTAGTGGTTGAAGGAGAAGCAGGCACTGGAAAAAGTGTCGTGTTAAGTTCTATATTCAACACCATTCAAGAGCGAGCAACAGAAATATCCTCAAACTTTTATGGATCGGAAAACTACTTAGTTGTGAATCATGAAGAAATGTACAAGACATACAAAGGCATTGCTAAGAGAGTAAAGCATTTAAAAGCTAAGAATTTTGCAAAGCCAACTCCTCTTATTAATAGGCTGCAGAAGGAGAGCAAGAAAGCACACATCATCTTTGTGGATGAAGCTCACCTATTACTAACCAAGACAGATACATATAACAACTTTTATGGCGAAAATCAGCTAGAAGAATTACTTAAGCTCGCCAAAGTGGTAGTAATCATTTATGACCAAGATCAGGTCTTGAAACTTAAGAGCCTATGGGGTGTTGGTGTGCTGGAAGGGTTAAAGAAAAAGAGTACTTATCATGAAGAATACCAACTGACAAATCAATTTCGAATGCAGGCGAATGATGACGTAATTAATTGGATTAATGATTTTAAATGCAAAAAGTTAACGCCGTTACCGAGCGATGAGAAATATGAATTAAAAGCATTTGAGACGTTAGAAGAAATGCATAAAGAAATCAAATTGAAAAACGATAAATATGGCTTGAGTCGCATTGTATCTACTTTTGATTATTTGCACAAGAAAGACGGAAAAACTTATTACGTAAAAGAGTCTAACGGTGAGTACAAGATGCCTTGGAATACTACCAGCACTAAATATACATGGGCTGAAAAACCAGAAACGATTAACGAAGCGGGTTCTATTTATACGATACAAGGCTTTGACTTAAACTATGTAGGCGTTGTTTTAGGTCCATCCGTTCAATATGATACTTCAAAAGATGAAATTATTATTGATACTAGCAAATATATGGACAAAGGTGCTTATACAGGAATGGACGGCATTGAGGATGTGAATAAGGCTAAAGAGAAGATTGTTTTGAATTCTATCAATGTATTGATGAAGAGGGGGATTAAGGGGCTTTATATTTATGCTAGTGATGAAGCGTTAAGGGAGAAGTTGTTGGAGTATCAGGATTTAAATGAGTAATAATCTGAGCTTTCTAGATAGAAGCGATTCTGAATTGAACAAGAGTTGTGTGAGAATCCTGTACCTTTCGTCAATGAAAACAAACGATACCCGCCTCTCTATAAGTGCATCGTATTTATTATTGATGAAGCGCACCGTACAACTATGGGGCAAATGATGGGAACAATTAAGCAGTATTTTAGACACAATAGTTTATTCTTCGGTTATACAGGTACCCCCTTTGTTTGATGAAAATCAGGCGAAAGGAAAGATAAACGAAAAAAGTGAACTGATTGATACGATTGGAAAACTATTTGGTCCACTCATCCATCAGTATACGATTGAGGAAGCAATTGCAGACAGAAATGTTCTCGGCTTCCATGTCGATTACATTAATACCGGTGAGTTCAAAAATTATGAAGACCTAAGAGAGCAGCTCATTGAATTACTTCAGAATCAGAATCCAGACGTTGAAGTAAGAGAATTGGAAAGAACAATTCAAGAAATGACAGAGTTAGAGGTTGAAAAAGCAGCTAAAAAAGAAAGTCTTTTAGTTTACCATGATGAAACTCATATACCTCGGGTTGTTGAAGAGATTCTAACACAATGGGAGGCACAGTCTCAAAATCGAGAATTTAATGTAATATTAACCGTTGCCTATATTAAGCGTGTGCTTACTTACTATGAAGAGTTAAAAAAACAAATACAAGAAAAAGATATCCAATTAAATATTGCAATGGTCTTTAGTTTTGGAAGTGAAGATGAGACAAAACGTATTGATCCTCTCATTATTTAAAATATATTCCAAGAATGTGAATCATTTACGGGTATTGAATTCGTAGCCGGAGACCAAAAGCGTGGAGAAGAAGCATACTTTGAAGATGTAATTGAACGTGCAACTCGAGGGGGAAGTGGACGGAATCCGAAAAATATTGACCTCGTAATCGTAACGGATCAATTGTTCACAGGGTGTGACTCCAAGTTGTTAAATACGCCCTACGTTGATCGGACATTGAAATTGCAAGGATTGATTCAAGCCTATTAAAGAACTAATCGTGTATATGGTTCAACGAGAGAATTCGGAACGGTGATTAATTTTCAGTATCCTAAAATCACTGAAGAAATGGTCAATATCGCATTGAAACTTTACGGTAGCGGTGGAACGAGTAGTAAAGCAATTGTCGAGCCGTACCCAACAGCAGTTGAAAGGTTAAAACTCGCATTTATCGAGATGGTGAATACGTTACCTGATCCGACATACTGGCAATCCATTGAACCGTATGAAGAGCATAAAAAAACAGTTCATACAAGTGTACAAAGAAGCTGCTGCACAATTTAACTTAGTTGAACAGTATTATGAATATGCATGGGATGATGCAGCATTTGGAATAGATGAACGTACGTGGCTTCAATACACCGGTGCTTACCGTAACTTAACCTTTGAAGCAGGAGAAGAGTTACCGGATGATATAGCACCTGCTTTAGTAGGCAGAACGAAACTTGCAGGTTCACAGATCATTGATGCCAATCATATTCTGAACCTCATTGGATCTAAAGCAACCTCAACAAATGGCATTCAAACGGTCGATGCAGAAACGTTACGCATCATTCATCAAGAAATCGAAGAGTTGAGTAACTTTGGTGAACATGAACAAGCGCAATTACTAAAAGAGTTTGTGGTGGAAGAATTACAAACTGGAAACGTGTCCAGTAATATCAATTTCGATCAGGCGTTTGAAGATTGGAAAAATGATAAGAAGAGAGTACTGATTTACGAAGTTGCTGATGAGTGGGGCATAAGCGGCAAAATTTTTGAAAAGTCCATCGATGCTTATTCAACGACTTCACCACAAGACATTCCTTTTATTGATGACTTGATCGATAGTCTGGATTTCTCAGCTGCAACTAAAAAGCAAGGTGCTAATCAACTTATGCATAACTTTGCATTGACGCCTTATCTGGTGAAGGTTGTTCCGCAGATTAAATCGAAGTTTAAATCGTGAGGAGATATCAATAAAAATAAAGTTTCTGTGTGAGAAACAAACGTGAAAGTTTCATGAACAGGTACCTTTAATCGAAATTGTGATATAATTTACACAATAATTCAATTATGGTACCAGTGTAATAGTTTCATGTTTTCAATTGACATATTCTGAATGATGGGTGTGTGTGCCTTGTTGTTAAGTAATACCGATATAAAAAGAGAATTGGTCAGAGCTAAAAAACTAAGCATTTATCCCTTAAATGTGCACAATATCAAGGCTAGCTCAATTAATTTAACTGTTAGTGCTCATGCGTGGGATATTAAGTCTGGGGATTCCGTTGTTACACCTGATAAGAAAAAAATAATTATAAAGGCTTACTCGACTGTATCAGTTCACACTCAAGAGGCAATATGGGTTTCTAGAAGGATAGGAGGTACATATCATCCAAGGGTTTCCTTGGTAGCAATAGGATTAAGTAACATATCCACCACCTTAGACCCTCAGTGGTTTGGTCTTTCTCTAGTTACAATAAGCAATTTTACAGAAAAAGATATTAAGCTTAATGTAGGAGATGCTTTTGTTTCTATTATGTTATACTATGTCAACTCTCCTGCTGAAAGGGGGAATATAGATAATCAGGCTAGTAGACCTGACTTATATAGTAGGTTTAATTTAACAGATGAAGACAAAGTCTTTCTTAACGAACCGTGGCATAAAAATCATCCTTCTGTAGTTGCTGCAATGAAAAATTCTACTCCTTATACAGAGCTTGTAAAAGATAAGAAAAGGTTCAGTAATGGATTCAAAAGAATTATTTTTAACCACGTAACCGGGGGTATCTTGGCAGGAATAATAAGTGGTATTATAACAGGCATTATTATTTTTAAGCTAGGTATGAGTTAATACCCATATCTAAAAATGACCTTTCTAATGATATAGAGAGGTCATTTTTTACTATAGATATCTTTGAAGCTAATCAGCATTATATACATAATAGCTTTACTCGAAATTTTAGCAAGGAAATGGGAATTTTAACTATTGATAAGTTATAAAATAAAGTACCTGTGCAAGAAACAAACGTGAATGTTTAAACAATCATAAAAATTTCACGCACAGGCACCTATTATTAAAAGAGGTGTCGTTATGGAAGGTTGCCAGAATTGTTATTATCCTGGTTTATTTAAGGTGTTTTTCGATGTATTATATGAAGATTACGTGCCTGGAGCTATACGAGTAAATGAACATGTAGATGAAATTGATGGTAAATGTTCTGTATGTAGTGAAATTCTACATGATGATGATTATGTTATTGATGATAAGGACCTTTTTTTAGAAGAGTCGCTTAAGTATTTGGCTAATGAAATTAGTAAAGAGATATATGAATGTCAGTATTGTAACTGGACAATAATTCCTTATGTGCAGCAGTATGAAGACCCACTAACATTGAAAATAATTAGCGAATTAGTTGATGAATATTTTATCCCAAGTGATTTACAGTTAAAAATTTATGACTTGTTACGTTGCGACTGTGGAAATCATGTGTCGCAAGATGATCCCTATGTTTCTAAGGAAGATATGAATGAATGGTTCAATGATGAAGTTGAATTCATTGTTGAAACCTTTAATATTTCTGGAGATGAAACTGATGACTTTATAGGATACCTTCAAGAAAATCCGATGTTGGGCTTGGCTCATCCTGTTGGTGTTAAAATATTTAATAAAGTTAATGATGAACTCCAGGGTATAGAAAAAGTCGAAAGTGGATCTAAATATTATCGCGCAAGAGCTAGAAACAAGTATCAGAGACTTGTGCCATTTATAGAAGAGGAATTATGGAATCCTCCAATTGGTATGCCACAACAAGGTCGGTATAATCCACCGGGTGTTACTAACTTGTACTTAGGTGAATGTAAAGACACTATATTAGTGGAAATTTCGCCATCAAAATTGGACATTGTGGATGTTGCCGAATTTATTGTTACCAGAGACCTTAAAGTATTTAACTCTACAAAAACTGATATTGATATCTTTACTGGAATGTTAAAAGAACCAAATGACTTTACTAATTCATACGAATATATATTTCCAAATTTTTTAGCGCAATGTCTATCGTTTCACGGGTATGATGGTATAGTTTATGCAAGTGTTAAAAATTCAAGTGCACTCAATTTGTGTTTATTCAATGTAAATCGCGATGAGGATATCCGTATGAATGCTATTTATACAAATACAAACTTTACAGTAGAAGAGGACCCATTTGGAATCAAACCTATACGAGAAACTATAATTATTGAAAATACAAAGGCTAAAGATTTAACTTTCCCGTTCTAACTGAATATAAAATTTGTATGTACGAAAAAAGACGATATATAACAATTAAACCTTTTCACTCTATTACCAACAGGTTGAAGTCGGATGGGTTAATTTTAAGGGGGATTAAACAAGGTACCTATTATATGAAATTGTATTGATACAGATGTTGTTGATGATGAAATTACTCGTGTTTTAAATATGTATTGGGGTTTTCAATCAAGGTGAGGCTGAAAAACGCCTTGTATATGAAAAAGGTCAAGCCACAATCGAAGAGTTAAAGCGGTATTTGACTATGCAATGCTTTACTACTATAAAAATGAACCGATTTATGGAATCAAATAACATATTTATAAAAATAAGACGCAATAGTGCGCTTTGGAAATTAGGATGCAAACCTGAAAAGTTGATGAACGAAATTCAAGGTTCAAAATAAACGTGAAACTCCAGTTAGTTGAATGGCCGTTTAAATAAAAAAATGTCTTTGCAGGAAGTCGCGAAGACATAACTCCGTGAACCGCTTTCCAGCATCTAACTGGGGTGATTTGCATTAAAAAAATCACCATTTCTGATATAGCCATTGTGGTAGGTTAATTTTGTGAAAGTAGTATAAATTGGATAAATATATAGTGTGAAGGGAGAATATTATGTCTAAAGAAGATGTAGATATTAATTTGTTGACAAGATTAAGACGTTTTGTAAAGCAAAATAAAAAATCAGTTATTTTGTCATTAGGTGAAGTTTCTAATTTGAAGGAAATAGGTCAAGGCGGGAACGGTCTTGTCTATGGGGGAGTTCAGAACAATCATGAGGTTGCCATAAAGTTTCTAGTAGAAGATAATAGCGAGCGGAAAATAAAACGTTTTAAAGCTGAATATTTTAATATTGTTCTATTGGAAGATCGTAATAACATAGTTAACTATATAAATTATGAAGAACTTTTTTTAGAAGGAGGCTACTTGGTTCCGGCAATTATTATGAAAAGGTACGATAAATCACTTAAAAAAATGAGAAGTGATACTCCCGAAATAAATGAAGAGACATTTATAAAACTATTTTATTTTTTACTTAATACGTTACATAAAATACACCAAAATGGAATAATACATAGGGATATTAAGCCTGAAAATATTTTAGTAACAAAAGAAATAGATTTTGTTTTAACTGATTTTGGAATTGCTAACTATAATCCTGAGTTATATACATTAAAAGCAGAAACCGTAGTAGGAGAAAGATTAGCAAATTATGAGTTTTCAGCTCCTGAACAAGCAATTAAGGGTGTTGTTCCTGCCCATTCGATGGATATATATGCTTTAGCACAAGTTTGCCAATGGTATGTATTTGGAACAACTCATAGAGGAACAAATAGAAGAAGAATTACTGATGCTTTTAAATCAGAAGAAGTAGAAGTTATTGAAATAGTATTAAATAAGTGTCTTTATAATGACCACGAACAAAGGTATCAAAATATTGATGATGTTTATAAACATATTACTGAAATTAAGGAATTAAGAAGAAAAGTTGATCCTTTTGAAGAAATGAATATATTAAATGATGTTATTAGTGCTACATGCCCGTCTGTTTCTGAAGGTTTACAGTTCGTTGAAGATGAGAAATATATAAAAAGGTTGGTGGAAAATATTAACAACCGTAAGTTCAGGTGTAAACTTGAGTATAACACTGGAATGGGTGATAGTAGCTTCAGTAACCTGACGTATCTGGGAAATAGAACAGTTTTGTTGGATTATAGAGAAGTGAAAATCAAGGGAATATGGTTGTATACAAATAGTGGTTATGATGATTTAATCTTAATTGAAATAGATGAAAATGAACCTTTTGTTATAAATGGAAACGAGACTTATTATGCATTAATAATAAACGATGAACATATAGTAGGACCTCATTGCCTTAATTCAGGATATGTAGAAATTGAAGATCAAGTATATAGTCTTAAGGACGTCAAAGTAGATGAATACTATAGAGTAAATGAATATAAGTATATCTCTATAGGCACTAACTTTCATTCTTCAATAATACCTGCGAATGATTCTTTATTAAATGACTTACAAGATAAGAGAATAATCAAGAAAGACGTACATAATTTGATAAGGAATTTAAGAAGGAATAAGCATAGAGAAGTAGGATATAGATTATAGCACCAAATTTTTTTATAAGTGCGGTGTGAGAAACAAATATTAAAGTTTCACCCACAGGTACCTTTAAATAGCCTACTGCATCACACAACTCTAGAACGATTCAGAATAGTGCCAGAGTTGTGTGATGCACAGGTAAACAAAACCTCAATGTCTGTACAATACTCTGATGCTATATCTTTAAAAGAGGTTAAGAACAATGCAACTCCAGAAACGGTTGTGAAAGCTATGTGTACTATTAACATATTTCTTGGTGTTACATCTTTATTGTGAGACATTGCAACGAACACGACAGGCATTAAAAAAACAGGGGGAACAATCAAAAGGTAGTCTGCAAATGCATGAGCAAATGTATGAGTAGGAAATATTTTTAAGAATATACCGATAATCATTGGAAGTATTACAATGATTATCGATCCAATAAAGTTCCTTTTTTCTTTTTTATGGTCTTTAATAAATACCCCTCCAATTAACAGTTGTTCTATTAGCTTTCCGGATTACTGTTTATTAATATACCAAATTGACTGATTGACAACAGGGGTATTCTGCTTGTTGCTTTAATCTGTAAATTACATCTGTTTGAAGTGCTATTTAGCAATTCAAAGTACCTCTTTTCTTAAAAAAGGTACCTGTTGTTAGAAACAAACGAGAATGTTTAAACAACCATGAAAATTCCATGTAATAGGTACCTAATATAAATGATGTTGAAAGGAGACGATCATAATGACTATTGCACATAACCTTAAACATTATTATGAAAGTGAAATGGTTCCAAACGGCAGTGTTAGCCAACTTTTTGAATTTCATTTTGAGAAGAACAGATTTACTCTTTTATTTATAGCGGAAGATGAAAATAGAAACCTCTTTTTTGTCAAAGCAGGAACGCAAGAAACTTTTAACCTACCTATACAGAACAATTTTAACATTGTTACCTTTCTGTCATTTGAAGAATTATCAAAACTTAGGAATTTCTTTGAGATACCTTATAGCAAAAATCCAACGAGTAAATTTAAACCCAGCGACCTTATAAAGACGATTGACACTAATGTTAGACCTGTCCAGAGAGCAGGTATGAATCGTGCGGAGATCGCTGGAGCGTATTGTGTTGAAAATCCCAATGCCATATATTTCGACGCTCTCTATGATTGGGAAACGATAGGTAATGGCAAACATTATTCCGTTAAAAATAGGGCAAAGGTTGAGAAACTTATTCCCGAATTGTTTGAGCAGATTAAAAATAGAAATGTCAGTGTAAGATTTACTGAAACTCCAAAAAGTTCAGATGTTGAAAAGACCGCAATAAAATTAGAAATTAGTAAGTTAGATTGAAGTTTAGTTGTTTTAGGACCTCAGTGTAAGGTAGCTCTGTGAAAGTTTCTTGCGCAGGTACTTTTATTTTGGCTTACATTTAACTAAATTATTCATATAAGGAATAGATAGATGAATAAAAAAGATCGAGTCCCTAAACAATCCGAAAACGATTCTAAGTCGCCTTAGTTATTGCTTAAGACCCGGCTCACCTCAATCCACCTCAAATGGTACAGCATCCACTCTGCCACACTGAAGTCCCGCCAGGAATGTAGAAAAAACATCTTGAAAAGCTACCTGTGTGAAAAACAAACGTGAATGTTTGAAACAGTCATGAAAGTTTCTCACACGGGTACTTTTTTGATTCGAAACTTTAAGTAGGGGTCGATTTGGATAAGTGACAAGCAGAAATAGATTCCAACGTAAAAATGTTTTATCGAGAGTATCGTGATTTATTTCTAGTGCCTCGGTAATAAAAGAGTAACAAGTAAATGTATAAGATTTGGAAAGCGAGCGAATACAAAATGGAGTTATTTTTTGCCACCCTATTATATATCCTAAAATTGAAAGCCTTCTGGTTCCTCGTTGTCATGGTGATTCTTACCACCGTCGTTCAGTTACAGCTGCCGAAATGGCGAGGCGCTGTGGGTGAGCGAACCGTGCAGAAACGGCTCAAAAAACTAGGCGAAGACTACCGGGCTTATCACGATCTCTACGTCGAGGACGCACAGTATGGATTGACGCAGATTGACCATGTCGTTGTCTCTAAATATGGCCTGCACGTCATCGAAACAAAACACTATAAAGGATGGATCTTCGGCAGTGAAAATCAGAAATACTGGACGCAGGTCATCTATAAAAACAAACAGAAATTCTACAATCCTATACGGCAGAACTACGGTCATATTGAAGCGCTCAAAAGCCGTCTGAACTTGCCTAACCTGCCTGCATGCTCCATCATCGCCTTCTCTAACGAAGTTGAATTTAAATTCAAAGAACCGTTCCGGTCAGCTGATGTTGTCCATTATCGTGGATTGGTGAAAGCAATCAAGCAAGATGATAGACCTCGTCTCACTGACAATCAGGTGAACAGTATAATCAGTACCCTGGATCAGCTTGCAGATCTTCCGAAAGAGGAAAAGAAGTTGATCAAGAAAGCGCACTTGCAGCAGGTGCGGAAGAAGTATAACGCCACGCCAGCAAGAAAGTAAAGTTGTGGAGTGGTAGATAAAGTGAAAGTAGTAGTCGAAGCAAAATAACGTGTCGGTGTGAAACAATCATGAATGCTTCACGCTCATGTACCTTTCGCTAAGTTCTGTGTGAACTTGATAGCTTCATTACTATTCGAACTATTGCTTACTTCTCACCAACACTAAAATCAAGAACTGGTGGAACATATGATTCTCTTCTCGGTTTCTTTGCCACGACTAGTTCATTACTATAGTTTTCAAAATTCGTTGCGTTAAACAAAGTCGATGGTCTAAGGAACGTATTAAATTCACGGTGGTTCAACCACTGCTTGGTCTTTAGATCGATGACACGGATGAAATCTTCCTGTGTGTAGCCTTCTTTGATTCGACCGTTGATGAATTTACGGGTAGCAGCGGACTCCGCTTTGAAATGTTTTCCGGTTTTGTCGTTTAGGTATTCAATAACAGAATGTGCGACGTCGAGATTCTTCTCGACAATGGTTTTATTCTTTTTATTCTTAAGTTCTTTGGTTATAGGCCCTCCCATAGTGGGATACGCCTTCATACCAGTGTGGGTTTGCACAGCGTCTAATTGTGAGTTGATAGTCGTCTCATGTTGGGGTGGTGGAGCGTCCACTTTTGGGTCTACGAATATCTCATTTGACGTATAGGAAAATGGCAGCTTTTCATAATCGATTCGGTACCATTTTGTGTTGTCGATTTTCATCTTATTGTGCTTGGAAGTGGAAATCAGATAACCTTTTTGTTCTAAGTCGTACGTTATTCGTTTAATCGTGTTTAGCGACCAAAACGGAAATTCTTCCATCCAGTCGTCATACGTATTGAACACCCATTTATGACCGTCACGGATGTTTTTTGAAATGTTCAAACGGTAGTGAAGTTGTTGCAAGAATAGCGCAGCATTTAATCCAACTTTCATTGCCAATGAAGGTAATAATGGAATCGGATCTTCGTTAATTAATAATTTCATATGGTGGTCCCCCTAAAGTAAAGTGGTGTAGGAGTATCTATTTAGTACTCCTCATACTTCATATAGAGAGTTTTCTAGAAAAGGATACATGGCCTTTCTAAATAGATAAAAGAGCGCATATAGTATTTCTGAATGAATGTTGCAAGTATCCTTACGGAGACGCGTTAAAAAAATAAGATACCTATTAATCAAAACGATAGAGAAACTGTGGAAATCAGTTGCTTTATCGTTTTTTATTTCTTAAAAATAATATGAAACTATATACAATAACCTACGTCTATAGCGCGAAGAAGTGCGTAAACACAGGAAAATAAAGAAATGAAAAAGAAATTATATTGCGGATTGGCTAGGCTACTGCTGGCATACAGTCTCACTGTTTCATAGAAAAGTAAAGTGCTTGCGTAAAAATAAACGTGAATGTTTAAACAATCATGAAAGTTTCATACACAGGTATATTTCACTAAGAGGATTTAATATAGTACAGACTTTTCAGTTCTTTTGGATTATGATAGATATAACGAGAAAAAGTGGGATTACTGGAATGGAGAGGAACTCTCATGAGTAGATTATCTGATAGTAGTATTACTATATACGAAGCTTTACAAAACATTGAGGAAGGTAAGTATGTAATGCCTGCATTCCAACGACAGTTTGTGTGGGGGATGGAGCAAATCGAAAAGCTATGGGACTCCATACTGTTAGATTATCCAATTGCGACTTTCCTTTTTTGGAATGTAGATCAATCTAATGTTACGGGTGATACATACTTCTGCAACTTCTTATCTAGCGTCACGTTTGACAGCAGGAAGCAAGCCGATACCGCGAACTATGAATTGACAGGTATCAACGTTGAAGATACTGACACAGCAGTATTAGATGGTCAGCAACGTCTGACATCACTCTTTTTATCATTGTTTGGAGAAGCAAATTTACGTCCAAAGAATGCTAGGAGGAACACAGGAGACCGGATATTAACAAAGCTTCTTATTGAACTAAACAAAAACAAAATTGCCGTTGATGAAGAAGAATATAACAGCAAAAAGTTTGATATAAAGTTCAGTGATAAAATAGGTAAGTTAAGCCCAACGCAATTCGAGCTTAAAAACATTTTGGATGACAATTTTCGTGATGAAACGACAAGAGAAAGTGCAATTGAAGAGGCGATTGTAAATGTACCGGCAGACAGTAAAGACTATGCCCGAGATATCTTGAACAAATTATATAATAAGATATTTACAGAGAAGTTAATCCGGTATACAGAAATTAAAGATATGAAACAGGATGACGCGCTAGAGATGTTCGTACGGTTTAACAGCGGAGGAAAGGCATTGCGTAAATCAGAGATTACCATGTCGATCCTAGAGGCTTATTGGCCAAGTGCGAAAACAGAATTCGGCAAAATACTCGTAAATTCTTATGATAAGTTTGATACGGATTTCATTATTCGTGCGGCTCTTATGTTGTACGGTGATGTGGTGAAGTCCAATATTAATAAGAAAATCGCGGAAAATCTGAAAAATGATTGGGAAGGTTTCAAAACCGCATTATTCAATGTGGAAGAGTTACTTAAAGAAATGAAAATTGATGTTAGTCGTTTTGCGAATAGCTGGAACGTGTTACTGCCGATTGTCTATTACGTATATTATAATTCTGACTATAAAAAGAATTTAAAAGCTGTTCGGTCCTATTTGCTTAGAGCTATATTTTTCACTTACTTCCAATCCGGAACGACAGGAAAACTACAGCAAATGAAGAGCAATATCAACAGTTTTGATTATGAGATATCTATTGAAATGCTCGATCAAATGAATGATTTGAGAATCACAGATGGGAAAATCGAGGATATACTAAACATGGAAAAAGGCAGTAGAGTAGCAGGGGAAGTCATGTATTATCTGAATCTCGACTGGACTAACAAAAACTTTAAATACGAACAAGATCACTTGCATCCTGACAATAGATTCAATGAAGCGAAACCCGTCTCAGTCAGTATCGACAATTGGAAAACATGGAGAGGTAATCGTAACCGGCTACCCAACTTGCATTTACTTGAAGGAAGAAGCAACGGTAGTAAGAGCGATATGCGTCTCATTGATTATTATAATGATATGAATGATGACCAGAAGAAAGATTTTCATAATCAGGCGATGATCGCGAATGATGTATCACTTGAGATTGACGATTTTGATGTGTTTTATGAGACTAGAAAGACGGTATTGGCGGAGAAGATTCAGATGTTGTTGAAGTGAGAAAATCTTTGTGAAGAGGTTCAGGCACAGGTACCTTTAATCTTACGGTTCAATATTTATAATGAGCATGCAAAAAAGAGAAGGAGGCGGTTGGCGTGTGGAAGAAATGGATGACAGCGTTGCTAATCAGCGTGCTGGCAGTAACAGTGATGGGGAAGGGGGTGCAGGCTGCTAGTTTTAAAGATATGAAAAAATACAAAACCTCGCTATACGTGGAAGTGAATTATCTAGCAGATGAAGGAATTATCAGCGGCTATCCGGACGGTCGTTTCAAGCCGAACGAGCCGATTGCTAAAAAGCATATAGCTGCGATGTTTGTCAAAGCGCTGAAACTGCCGACAGATAATTTGAAAGATCCTAGCTACCGTGACGTACCGAAAAATCACCCATACTATAAAGAAATCGCGGCAGCCTACACGGCAGGATTGTTTTCTAAAGCGGATCAGTTCAAACCGGAGTCAAGTATTTCCCGTGCGTTCATGGCACGTCTGATGAGTAAAGCATTTCAATTGAAAGTGCTGGACAAGGGAGATTATCAGCCAACATATACGGATGTAAGCAAAAAATCAGAGTTTTATACTGATATCATGCGTCTTTCGACGAATAACGTAGCAACTGGCTATCCCGATGGTAAATTTAAGCCGAAGCACCTGATCACACGGGGACACTTTGCGGCATTTCTTACTCGGGCGATGACGGTGAAACAAATGAATATATTGCCAAACAGCGATTATACGTATTACTATACAGACGGTGAAAGTATGTATCGCTATGATCATGAAGGTATCAATAAAGAAAATGGGTTGGATTACTGGAGAATTACAAATGAAACAGAGTATGAAGAGGTTCCGCGCATCGGATATATGCAAAATAAGTCTCACTACGGGGCGGGCGCTGAAGACTGGATGCACTTTGACACTTATCTTGCACATCCATTTGCTGTGATGCAGACACATAAAGATGACGGCATAGGACCGGAAGACTACGGCGATATCTGGATTAATTCCACAAATGCGGTGAAATCTGTACATGGCATAAAGTATCATGATGTACTTGTCGTGGAGAACTATTTATGGTGGAACAAAGAAACCATCATCGAATACTACGCCAAAGACATTGGACTCATTCAGAAGACGGACGGAAAAGGTAACGAGCTATACGGCCTTGTCAAGCGGGTGCGGAACTAAAAGACAAAAAAGACGTGGAGCGTAGAAGCTTTATAAAAAGGTACCTGTGTGAAAAACAAATGTGAATGTGTAAACCATCATGCACGTTTCACGCACGGCCTTTAATCAAGTACTATGTTACGATCGAAATTGACTGCTTTGATATATCATTAGCTACGGATACAGGGTCTTCTTCACCTGAAGTTTCTCATTCAATTTCCCAAATGACATTGTAATTGAAATCACTGAAACAGGAAACATCGTTTGTTTTGACCTAGTTGAAGTTGCTCCTCAATATAATTCTACTGACGCCACGACTCGGATAGCAGCAATGACAATGCTGAACTTTATGGGACATATTCTTAAACCATACTAACTAATAAAAACTACTTTAGCCATGCAACGAATATATTTTATTCGGTGCATGGCTTTTTTTGAGTGGGTACCAGGTCCCGATACAAATTAGAAAAAATTCTGAATTGAACTAGAGTTGTGCGGGGACCTGGTACCTTTTGTTAATGTTTATCAGAGTACATATAAGGTAATAGGACAGTAACGCATGAATCTATTACGTGATATATGAAAATATAACAGGAGTGAGAATGAATGAAAAAAGTACCCGAAACAAAAGTTAAATTAACTGATGTGAAGGAACTGATCAATTCAGGATATAATCTTTTAGGTGAGTTGCGTGAAGACGTGAGTGCACCCGTTGTAAAAGCTAGTTTTTTAACGAAGGAAATCACGGCCATTTACGGGGAAGAAGCTGCTCGTACATTTTATAATCCGGAGTACTTTACACGAACTGGCGCCATGCCTAAACCAGTGTTGAAAACTTTGTTTGGTGAAGACGGTGTACAGACGTTAGATGGAGAAGAGCACCATCATCGCAAGAACTATTTCATGGATTTGATGACTCCCGATAGAATGGAAGAGTACCGTGAGTTGTTAGCGGAGAATGTATCAAAGGAGCTAGACAAACAGCACGGTGAATTTGAGTTATTTGACCTCGCCAATAGAGTGTTGTTTACTACCATTTCGGAATGGGCTGGTATTAACTTGGAAAAGTTTGATACAAAAATGGTAGAAAAGCTTGCAAGAAACCAAATTTCCATGATTAGTGGCGCGGTTACTTCTCCAATTGATCATGTAAAAGGAATGACGGATCGCAAGGAGTCCGAAAAATGGGCTCAGGATCTCATAGAAGAAGCAAGAAAGCACCCCGTTCCAGGAAAAGAACATTTGGCTTTGTATGTTTTTGCCAATGCGACTAATCTCAACGGAGAATTGTTACCGGTGGAAGTAGCAGCAGTTGAGCTGTTAAATATCATTCGTCCAACTGTAGCATTAACTGTCTGGGTGGCATTGATGGGGCACGCGCTTTTCGCTAAGAAAGATGTTTTTGAAGAGTTAAAAGCTGATTTTGACAACTTACAAGATTCTTTCATTCAAGAAATGCGTCGTTACTATCCATTTTTCCCTATGCTACCTGCGATTACTGTGAAGGATGTAGAAGTGGATGGGTACTTGATTCCGAAAGATAGCTGGGTAGTGCTAGATCTTTACGGAAGTAACCATGATGAGCGAACTATCGCTTCTCCAGAACAGTTTGACAGTAGGCGATATGTAGGGAAAGCGAAAGATATTTCTTATGAAGAGCAATATGAAATGATTGCACAAGGTGGCGGGAAGTTCAGAGAAATGCACCGTTGTGCGGGCGAATGGATTACTCTTCACAGCATGCGCGTCTTTTCTGACCAGTTAGTGAATAAATACGAATTTACTGTACCGGAGCAAGATTGGACGATTCCGATGAATCAGTTCCCAACTTATCCGACTAGTAAAGCATTGTTGTTCAAAGAGTAAACCGTTTATCTGTTTATTACGTAAAGTAGGTATTAGTTGAATCAAGTAAATAGAGGAGCTTTCTGATCGAATTGGATCAGGAAGCTCTTTTTTGATTGGAAGAAAGCGAGTGCCAGGTCCTCACACAACTCTGTTTGAATTCAGAATAGCTTCCAAATTGTGTGGGGACCTGGTACCGTTTGTTAAACCTGAATACACGGGAACCGGTACACTTGTTTTAGAACCTACGTTCAAGCATATTTTGCTACTGGATGTTGACGAGTGGGATCAGTCACTCGTCATTGAAGACGGACTCTTTTTAGCTTGTGATTCAGGATTAAAACATAAGGCCGTAATGCGCTCAAATCTTTCTTCTGCTGCACTCGGTGGGGAAGGTCTTTTCAATCTTGGACTTACTGGACAAGGAACAATTGCACTGGAATCTTCCGTTTCGAGAGAGGAACTTATAGAAATCGAGTTAGAAAATGATGAGTTGAAAATCGATGGGAATATGGCGATTGCTTGGTCAGGCGGTTTAGAATTTACTGTCGAGCGCTCTGGAAAAACACTTATGGGTTCGGCGGCTTCAGGCGAAGGATTGGTAAATGTCTACCGCGGAACAGGAAAAGTATTAATGGCGCCGTTCCTTCAATAAATTCGGAATACAGGATTCTATTAAAATAAGGTACTTGTGTGAGAAACAAACATGAATGTTTAACCATTCATGGAAGTTTCACGCGCAGGTATTTTAAATTTCAAGCAATATGTTAGGATAAAGTAAAAATGGAAGGGGAGTTTGAATTGAAAAAGATGAATCATGCATTGGGATCGTTTGTGATCCTTGGGCTATTGTTAGCGAGTTGCGGAACGGATGACGAAAAAACGCAGCAAGTCGATTCACCAGTGCAAAAAGTCGAGCCGGCACAAGACAATGAGTCAAAAGTCGAAGTGATGGAACGTCCACCAATGGTCAACGAATTCAATGAAGAAACCGACGACTTGGAAGAAGCCTTCTTCTCGGAATATTCAAGCGTGAAAAGTTTCGTTGAAGACTCCGTAAATAGCATGAAAGAGGGCTCTGACTATCGAGAGAATTTTGCGCACGCTGAACAATTTCTTGCTAAATCTACAATTACATATATCGGATATTTCCACAAAGAAATTGAAGAACTTGGCATGACTGAAGACTTCGAAAAACTAAAGACGGCCGCAGCAGAAGTAGTGGAGAAGTTTGGGACAAGCGGTGAACATCTTGAAGGGTATGAAACGAAGTATATCGAATTCGAAAATAAAATGAAGGACATCTATTCAAAAATGTAAATAGACGTTCTGTTTAAAATAAGGTACCTGTGCAAGAAACAAATATGAATTTTTAACCATTCATAAAAGTTTCACGCGCAGGTACCTTTTACTAATGCATAGGTAAACAAAACCCCAATGATAAGTTTTTTAAAAAGAAATCTCCAAAAAGATTGAAACTTTTTCCAGACATCTCCGTCTGTACGATGAATCGACAAACAGATCCATGATGGGGAGGATAACAAATGTGAAGAAGAAAATTATAACGATGTTTGGCGCATTGGTGCTGGCGTGCAGTTCTCCATTTGCTGGCTATGCCGCTGGAGAACAAATATTTTCTGATGTGCCGGCGAGCAAGCATTTTGCGCAGGCGGTGAATGAACTGGCGGAACGGCATGTCATTGGTGGCTATCCAGATGGAACATTTAAGCCCGGCAATCCAGTGACACGCGGACAGGCTGCTGCAATTATTGTGAAACTGACAGGTATGGACACTTCAAACGTGAAAGATCCGCATTTCAAGGATGTGGCAAAAACAAACGGTTCTTATCAGGCAATTGCCGCACTGGCGCAGGCAAATGTCATTGGCGGTTATGAAGATGGCCGGTTTGGTCCGAATGATCCAGTGAAACGGGGACAGCTCGCTTCTATTCTTGTAAAAGCTTTCGATTTGCCGCGTTATGATTTCTACGGAATGAAAAATCCGTTTAAAGACGTCGCGGGCAACCAGTCTCACAGTGCCAGCATTTTGATACTTCACCAGTTTGGAATTGCGGGCGGCATTGCGCCCGACCGTTTTGGTGTGAATCAGCCGGTGACGAGAGGGCAAGCAGCCAAAATGATGAAAGCAACAGAAGATGAAAAACCTGCGATGGTTTCATTTAAACCGGAAGAGCTTGGGATGGACGGAATATATTCAGTGATTTGGAAAGAGGATCAGGACGTGTACGAGTCGATTGTCGCTCGCGACACAGCGTATGGACCGGGTAGACTGCAACTTATGGCACTGAAAGAAGGAACTGCGACACTGAATGTCAGCGGATATAACGGGGACTCGCCGATGAATGAAGATGAAGATATCTACCGGAAATATTATGTACATGTTAAAAAAACAGCGGACGGACTGAAACTATCGATTGAGCAAACAGATGATTACTTGCCGACAGAGGCACCGCTGGAATTGTCTAAAGCTGAGAAAATCAAGAAAGTCAGACTGTATTCAGCAACGGGTAAATTGCTAGAGGGTGACGCAGCTCTCCATATATGCAAAGAGGATCAAAAGACTTGTATCACGATTCGCCAGCCGGGCAACTATTATGCCGTTGCTCAATTGGGGAGCGGTGAAGAAATCCGCTATGCGATTCATGTGAAAGAGCCGGAGCATGCTTATTTTCATTACGACATGGATGTGCTGAGAGAGCGGCCGTCTTATACATTCAACGTGGAAGAGCTGTTTGAAAAGAATGGATATTATGATAAGATAGCGGCACGAAATATCGGGAAGCACACTGTTGTCACGAAAAATGCGGAATACATTGCAAAAATTACAAGAGATCCCGGAACGAATGTATTTCATGTTACAGCTAAGAAAGTCGGCACAGTTGAAGTGGAGTTTGAAAAACCCGTTTATTTTACGGGTGAAGTGGGGGACGGGGTATCAGGTATGATCACTGGCATGGAAATAAAGGTCCGTGATCTGAATGGTTTGATTCAGGTTTCTGCTTCACAAATTTACGAACTTAATTATTAAATAAGGTACCTGTACGCGAAACAAACGTGAATGTGTAAACCATCATGAAAGTTTCGTGCACAGGTATTTTTATTAAGATATTATCAAAAAGAACAACTTCTGAGTACTATCTTTTTTACATACACTCGTACCAAAATCCCCCAAAAGACAAAATCCGCAACTTTCAAACACCTCCATCGTCTATACTATGCTGTATACTACCAATAAAAATCCGCAGCATAAAGCAGGTGAAACCTATATGAAAAGATCCGAATATAAAGAACAACAGCGTAAAAAAACGCCAATAAAGAAAATTAGCCTGAAGAAAAAGATCATCCGTTTCGTATCCATCAGTGTACTGCTTGCCGTTCTTTGCACACTACTCGTACTGAATGTCTTCATAACGTTCAGCGATGTAAGTAAACTTGAAGGGCCCGCACCTAGATCGACGGTTATTTACGATCCGAACGGAGAAATCATCAGTAAGGTTTCGAATTCAAATATTGAAGGTGTATTGATCGACCAGATTCCGAATACGTTGATCGAAGCAGTCATTTCCGTGGAAGATCAGCGATTTTATAAACATCACGGCATTAATTATTTTACGATGGGACGCGCCTTACTCGAGAACGCATTCAAAGGTAAAATCGTGGCAGGGGGCAGTACGATTACGCAGCAACTTGCGAAAAATGTCTTTTTGACGCAGGAGCGTACGTACTCACGTAAATTCAAAGAACTGATCCTCGCAAAGAAGATTGAACGGGTGTATTCGAAAGAGGAGATCATGGAACGTTACCTTAACCAAATTTATTTTGGCGACGGGGCGTGGGGAGTTCAACGTGCGGCGCAGACCTATTTCGGTAAGGATGTCAGTGAATTGACGTTAAGCGAATCTGCGACAATAGCAGGCATCATTAAAGCGCCGTCGCATTTATCGCCTACGAAAAATATGGAAAAGTCGGTGAATCGGCGCAATCTGGTGTTGTCGTTGATGCTTCGCGAACAGTATATTAGTCAGGAAGAATACGATGAAGCGATTGGACAGAAACTAGCACTGGCTGATTCGACAGTGCCAGATTATAAAGCGAAATATCCGTATTATATCGATCGTGTTGTGGACGAGGCGGTTAATAGGTATGATTTGACGAGAAATGAAGTGCTGTCCGGCGGGTTGCATATTACGACAGAAATCAATCCGGTAGTCCAGAATGCACTGGAAGAAGTGTATGCGGATGATAGGTATTTTCCAAAGAGCACGCCAGATCAACTGTTGCAGAGTGCCTCTGTTTTCTTGAACCCTAACACGGGCGGGATCCTGGCGTTAGTCGGTGGGAGAGGAGAATATACGCATGGAAGCTTCAATAATGCGACGGACCTTATCCGGCAGCCTGGATCTGCGTTCAAGCCGCTTGCCGTCTATACTCCAGCACTTGAGAACGGGTACCATCTGTCGGATTTGCTTGTAGATGAACCGATCGATATGGATGGCTACTCTCCGAAAAATTTTGATCAGAACTATAGAGGGAAAGTGACGATGTACGATGCAGTCGCACAATCGTATAATATCCCTGCCGTTTGGCTGTTGGATCAGATTGGTATCAAAAACGGTGTGGATGCGGCGAAACGGTTTGGAATTTCATTAGAGAAAAAGGACCGTACGCTTGGATTGGCGCTTGGCGGGCTGAACAAAGGAACCTCCCCTTTGCGGATGGCTCAAGCGTTTTCTGCGTTTGCGAATGATGGAGTGATGGAGGAAGCCCATGCGATTACAGAAATAAAAGATTCGGAAGGAAAAGTGCTCGGGAAGTGGCGAGGAAAGTCTGTACAGGTGACAGATGCGGAAGTCGCCCAGCAAATGACCTATATGCTGCAAGGGGCTGTTACGGAAGGCACTGCGAAAAAAGCACAAATATCCGGTATAGATGTGGCGGGGAAGACGGGCACTACACAGCTCCCGTTTGAAGGAGTGGACGGTTCAAAAGATCATTGGTTCGTTGGCTATACACCGGATATTGCCGGTGCGGTCTGGCTCGGATATGATCAAACAGATGCCGACCATTATTTAACCTCCACTAGTAGCGTTACCGCACCGCCCATTTTTGCGCAAGTTGTTTCAAAGTCATCCAGCGAATTGACTGTGAAGAAGTTTGATTTGTCGTTAATTGATGAAGAAATAAAAGAGCTGAATAAGCAGAAGAAAAAGACAAAAGAAGAAAGAGAAAAGAAAGAGAAGAAAAAAGAGTTTTGGGAAGAAATTGAAAGGTGGGGACGGAACTGGTTTACAGGTAAAGAGGACTAAAGGCAACGGAAATAAGGTGCTTGTGTGAGAAACAAACATGGTCATTTAAACCATCATGAAAGTTTCAGGCACAGGTACCTTTATTGTTATCGTGAACGTAAAAATGTTATAATGTTTGATTTTGTTAAACCAACTGTTTACAATTATTATCAGTACATATCGCGATTGAAATTCGATTTCGGTCAAACGATTTTATTGAATGCTAAAACAACAACAAATAAATTGCTCGAAAAGAAGATTGGAAATCCGATCTTCTTTTTAGCGTGAAAAATGATAATCGCTTAGAAATGAATCATGAAGGGACTAATTATTATAAAAAAGACATTTGCTTACGAAAATGAATTACCATCTTTACCAATACCGCCGTTAACGAGTACAAAGGAGAAACTGCTTGAATGGGTTGAACCTCTTTTAAACGATGAACAACTTAAAGAAACTACGAAGGCTGTTAACCATTTCTTCAAAGTGGATGGAGACGCAGAAAGACTTCAAAAAAAATTGTGCGAATGGGATAGCAAAATGGAAGGTAGTTGGCTCAAGCCTTTATGGGATAATATGTATTTAAATTTTCGCGACCCTTTACCAACAGGCATGCATTTCAATATTTTATTAGATAATAAAAAGCATGAAAATCGATATACACGTGCCGAACTTGCCGGAAGGGTAAGCCGTTTAGTCACGGAATTATATCATTTAATAATTGATGGCGAAGTAGCGCCAGTCATACAAAATGGCGTGCCCCAAGATATGAGTCAATATAAGAAGTTTTTTAAGTCCATTCGCATTCCGAGAGTCGAAAGAGATGAATTTAGGCTGGCGGCATTCGAGAAAAGAAATAACCATGTCATTCTTTTATATAAAAGAAATGTTTATAAAGTGAACGTAACCAATAGTAAAGGAGAAATGTATCAAAGCAGTGAAATCGCAAATGCTATTGAAAGATCCTTTCAAGAAGAGCAAAGTGAAGGCAACAACGTAGGGATTTTTACAACTGCCAAAAGAGACGAAGCTGCGAAGATATATGATCAACTCACCGTATCTAAAGTGAATGCGGATATTCTACAAACGATAGCGGATTCGCTAATTGTCTTGTCTATGGATGAGGAAAGTAGTAATTCGGAAGAAGCGATTGAGAACTTAATGTTAAATGGAACGAACAAATACTTTGATAAAACCATCCAAGTAATCCTCACTAAAAAAGGTGAGTTGGGTTATAGCATCGAGCATTCATCGGTTGATGGTACGACGATATTTGCTGTCATCAGCTATGTAAATGAAGGCCTGGAAAGTGAAGAGCCTGAAACAATATATACGACTGAACCCACTCGAATGGAAAAACAACAATGGGAATTATCTGCGGAAATTGAGAAGTCGTTAATGCGATTCGAAAAAGATAATGCGAGAGCCAAAAAAGAGTTTTCTATTAAAACGCGAACTTTCAACAGCTTTGGTTCAGATGAAATCAAAAACATGAATATTAGTCCGGACGCTTTTTTTCATATGGCCTTACAAATTGCACAGTACAGAACGTTTGGCGTATGTAGAAGCGTTTATGAACCCGTTTCAGTCCGTGCATTTTATGAGGGAAGAACAGAATGTGCGAGAGCGACCAGTATGGAGAAGCTGAACTTGGTGAAAGCGCTAGAAAGCGGTGCAGAAAGTAATGAAGTGTTGTATACCTTAATGCAAAAGGCGAGCGCGGCTCATACAAATCGAATCATAACATGCCGTAAAGGATTCGGTGTTGAAAGACATATGTATGGCCTGGAGCAAATGTATAAGTTACATGGTGGAGACATCGGTATGAAGGATACTCCTGCACTATTTTCCGACGCTGGCTATTTGACAATGCGTCATGATTTTATTTCGACGAGTGGTATGGCTTATGACAATGTAAAGTATCGGATATTCGGCCCAGTCGTTGAAGGCGGTTTTGGACTCGCTTATATTTTATTGGATCAAACGATTTCTATTAATATTTCCTCCAATGCTGATGAAGCACATCATGCGCAGAAGTTAACCAATCATTTGGTAGATGCATTTTTAGAATTAAGACAGATTGCGAAACGTATTCTTTAGGTACCAGGTCCCCACACAACTTGGAAACAATTCTGAATTGAACTAGAGTTGTGTGGGGACCTGGTACCGTTTGTGGTACCGTTTGTAAAAAAACTCTCCGAACCGGTTACGGTCAGGAGAGTTTTTTGTTTTGCATAGTCACCTCATTCATCATCCCATGCTGTGCCGTTCACACGTTTTTCATTCATCAGTTCACTGACGGTCCCCAGACGAAAACCTTTCTCTGTGATTTGTGTAATCATATCTTCCATTCCTTCAGCTACAGGTTTAGTCGGGTGCATTAAAACCATCGAGCCGTTCTCCACTTGAGATACGACCCTATTGACCATTTCATTGATCGCCGGCTTTTTCCAGTCGACTGTATCAACCGTCCATAAAACTGTATGCATTCCTAGCTGGCTTGCGGTTTCAACCGTTTGCTGATTAAAACTGCCGCTGGGCGGGCCGAACCACTTGGGCGATGTGATCCCGAGTGTTTTCATGATGACATCATTTGTTTTTTTCAGTTCTTCCATTGTTTCAGCTTCTGATTTCTGCTGTAAATCGGGATGGCTGTAAGCATGGTTCCCAATTTCATGCCCCTCATTGTGAATCATTTTAGCTAAATCGGGATTTTTACTTACCCAGCTACCGTCGAAGAAGAAGGAGGCTTGGATGTTATGCTTCTTTAGTACATCCAAAATTTCAGGAATATATTCATTACCCCAGGCAACATTAATTAAAAAAGACACCATCGGTTTATCGGGATTTCCTTTGAAAATGGGGTGTGGGCCTAGATCATTCAAATGAATAGAGGGGGAAGTTTCTTTGTACACGATTTTTGCTTCATCCAATTTACCAGTCGCTTTCATTTTTTTGTAACTGGCTTTCAGATCCACTTCCAGTCCATTGTAACCGGGGATGGCTTTCCAGACTCTGTCGACCTTTGCATCCACCGCGGGGATATGATGCGCCTTGCTGAATGATTCTAATTCTGTCGTCAGTCTGTCATTGTCATTTTTAGTTGCGGCGACAGTGCTTACTCGATTCGGGTTTGTTCCAAAATGATTGGTGAAAAGAACCAAGTAAAGTATTCCTATACAAGCAATAAAAGAAATAAGCCAGAACCGTTTCAGTTTATATCACCTCTTCTCTAGTCAGTAGTGTTTCCTGTACTTGAATAAGTATGCTGATTTGGGTACCAGGTCCCCAAACGATTTATATACTATTCGGAGTTGTTTATTAGTTATGTCGGGACCTGGCATTCTACAGAGAAAGGAACAGCGAGTCGTTAGATTATTCCGCCTGTTTCTAGTAGTCTAGTGACTATTCAGTGGAGAGGAGATGAGGTGAAGAGATGGATGATGGTACTGGGCATGCTGGCGATGGTTGCGCTGTGGGGCTGCGCTTCGGATGAGCCGGCCGGTGATGCTGCCGGGCAAGGGATGGCTGATGATGTGGTGCGTGTGTATGGTCCCGGTGGTCCGCTTGGTCCGTTAGAGGAGCCTACCAAGAAGTTTTCGAATGAAACCGAAATCCAGGTGGAGGTGACGACGGGACCGAAGTAGAAGTGGATCAAGGATGCCGAGAAGAATGCGGATCTGCTGTTCGGAGGTTCTGAATATATGCTGCGTGATCTGATGCTGGAGTATCCCGATTTGATTGACGGGGAGTCGCAGCGGGAGCTTTATCCGCGGGCTGCCGGGATTCTGGTGCGCAAAGGCAATCCGAAGCAGATTCAGTCGCTGGAGGATTTGACCAAGGACGGTGTAAAGATTATTGACGTGAACGGAGCCGGGCAGCTCGGTTTGTGGGAGGATCTGGCGGGACGGAAGGATTTGATTCCGGGGATCAGCCGGAATATCGGGCGTTCGGTGACTTCGAGTGCGGAGGCGATTGATCGATCTGTGGAAGGAAAGTGAGGAGTTCGATGCCTGGATCACATATGAGTCCTTGCATTACCGGCTCGAGGATGTGACGGATCTGGCACCTGTACTTATATGGATGTTTGCAAGGTGCGTTCGTTGTCGATGATGCGCTGTTTTGCCCATTGGGGGATGGGCATGGAGGTTTTGGTTTTGCTGTCCATGACGATGAGGGTGGCCCAGCCTGTGGCGATGACGTCGCCGGTTGTTTTGCGCTGGATGGCGCTTTCGATGGTGAAGGATTTGGTGCCGAAGCGGGCGGTGCGCACTTTGATGACGAGTTCTTCTCGGACGTATGCTTCGCTGTGGTAGCGGCAATAGATGTCTCCGACGACGAACATCAGGTTTTCTTCGTAGAAGCCGAGTGCTTCGAGGTAATCGGCGCGGCCTTGCTCGAAATACAGACCGTAGCTGGTGTTGTTGACGTGCGCGTACAGGTCGGTTTCGCAGACGCGCACTTTGGTGGATGTTTCGTAGCAGAATTGCTCCAGCCATTCTGTCATGTTCGGCTTGATGTAGTCGGTGCTCATCTGACCGCCTCCTTTATGAGATGTTTGGTGAACCAGTCGGCTGCTTCCTGCTGTGCGCGTTCGAATGTTTCGCCGTCGTACAGATCGAAGTGGCCTTTCGGCAGCTGGACGAGTTTCTTCGGTTCTCCGATCTTTTCACGGAAGACTTCGATGGCGGGACCCGGCGGCGTGATGCCGTCTTTCATTGCTACGACCATGAGCAGCGGCGTTGGGGAAATCAGGTCAGCGTTTGTGGTCGGAAAGTACTCCATATACCGTTCCATCGATTCGAGCGTCAGCCGGTTTTCCCAGGACGGCGCCATTTTCTCGGATTTCTGCGTGAACCACTCAAAGGCTTCTGGGTGTGTATGCGCGCAGTTCTTTCCTTCAGCGTTGACCACTTGTACATATTCGATCGGCGCGCCTTCGTAGCGTGCCTGCCGGTAATCCATCAATCTCTGCCTGTAGGCATCCACATGTTCTGTTCCCATCTTCTTTTCCATCCCGATCCTTCCCCGGATGGTCGGAATCTGTGAAACGATCGCTTTCACCCGCCGGTCGGCCGCTCCGATCTGCAGCACGTGGCCGCCGCTGTAGGAGCTGCCCCAGATGCCGATTTGCCCGCCGTCGATAAAGTCCTGAGATGCCATCCAGGAGATCGCATTGCGGTAATCCTCGATCTGCATCTGCGGATCCATCAATTGCCTTGGCTCTCCGCCGCTTTCCCCGAAGTTCCGGTAATCAAAGACGAGAACCGCGAGCCCTGCATCTGCGAATTTCTTCGCGTATTCCGGCAAGAACACTTCTTTTACCAGACTGAATCCGTGCGCCATGACGACTGCAGGGAAGGGGCCTTCCCCCTCGGGCTTGTAGAGCAGCCCGCTGCAGGGTACGCCTTCGCTCGTGAATGTGATTTTCTCATGCTTCATATTTTTCAACTCCTTTGAAATCAATGGCTTTTCAAGCGTTTCTTGACGTCTTCTCCGAAATCCAGATACGGCCGGATCGGCGTCATTTCCTCGATAGTGATGTAATCTGCCAGCGGCAGCTGGGCGGTGAATACCCGGTCGAGTTCATCATGCGAATCGGCGTCATAGATCAGGATCACCTCTTTTTTGCCCGCCACTTTGTATGCGCCCACAAGTTTGCCCGCTTCGAGCGCTTTTCTGCCGATTGCGACTTCTTTTTCTCAACGAGCCCAGAGCTTCTCGTTTGTCAGATGCTTCTGCTGCACAGAAGCGCGAATGTAAAATAACATAAAAGATCTTCCTTTCCAATCATTATTCACAGGGACTCATATATTTAATTAAACCGACTCCTTTTCGAATCAAGGAATTCCATTTTTGTTCAAAAGGCATTTCCTATAGTAGGACTGAATTTTAATGACAGGTCAAGCATCACGTATCCTGTTTACAGAATATTCACGGCTCCTCCGTCGATTACAAATTCGGAGCCCGTACAAAAAGAAGACTCATCGGATGCCAGGAACAGAACCAGCCTGCTGACTTCATCGGCCGTTCCCATGCGACCGAGCGGGTAAGCGGCTGCCAGTTCCTCTGGGGTTTTGCCCGATGTTTCCGAAGCGTAATCGACCATGCCTGTCGTAATATAGCCGGGATGAATGGAGTTGACGCGGATTCGGCTTTTGGCATATTCCGCTGCAGCATCTTTTGTCATGATGCGTACGGCTCCTTTGCTGGCTCCGTACAGTGAATGGCCCGGTCCGCCAATCAGCCCCGCAATGGAGGAGGCGTTGATGATGGATCCGCCCCCGGCTGTTTCCATCAGAGGGACGATGTGCTTGATTCCCAGAAAAACGCCGGTTACATTGATCGACATTACCCGGTTCCAAGTCTCCAATTCGATCTCGCGAATCGGTTTGATTACATAGACTCCAGCATTGTTAAATAGAATATCCACGCGTGAGAAGCGGGCTTTCAGGGCGGCGGCAACCGTAATCCAATCCGCTTCACTGCTGACATCATGCTTGATGAAAGTGGCCTGGCCGGTGATTTGCCGCAATTCTTCCAATGTGTTCTGCCCGGCGGCTTCGTCGATATCGGTAATGGCCACCTGTGCGCCTTCCTTTGCGAAAAGCAAGGCTGTTTCCCTGCCAATTCCTGTGGCTCCCCCAGTAATGACAGCGGTTTTCCCTTTCAGTCTTTCCATTGTATCCCTCCTAGGTTACTGTTATTCAGCACAAACTGTCCTGTTAAACGGAAGTATAGCCGCCGTCTACAACCAGGCTGGCGCCAGTGATGAAGGAAGCATCATCACTGGCCAGGAACAGCACCGCTTTGGCGACTTCTTCGGGTCTGCCGAGTCTTCCTATCGGATGGAGCTTCACCAGTTCCTGCTTGACAGGTTCCGGCAGCCTGTCGACTAAAGGTGTCTCGATATAACCCGGATTGACATTGTTAATGCGAATTCCTCTGCTGGAGTATTCCGCGCAGCCCGTTTGTGTGAGCAGCTTCACTGCGCCTTTAGCTGCACTGTATGAACCTGTCCGCTGCCTGCCGACAAGTCCGTGTATGGAGTCGTTATTGACGATCGCACCGCCCGCAGCTTGCTTAAGCATTTGCGTGATAGTGTATTTATTGCACAGGAACACACCGTGCAGATTCACGTCAATCACTTTCTTCCAATCATCGAATGAGGTTTCATGGATGAGAGAGGGAACGCCGATACCCGCATTCGCGAATAATACGTCCAATTGTCCGTAGCGGTCGACGGCAGCATCGATCATGCGCTTGACGTCCTCTTCTTTTGTGACATCCGCCTGGATGAATACAGTGCTGCCGCCTTGCCGGTTCAATTCCTCGGACAAGTTCTGTCCGTCCGCAGATATATCTGAAATCACTACATTGGCCCCTTCCGCCGCAAAGGCCCTGACGGCTGCTTCTCCAATACCGCTTGCCGCTCCGGTGACCAGGGCGGTTTTATTCATAAATCGTTTATCCATATGACATCCCTCTTTTCGGAAATATTTTGCCCGGGCTGGCAGGCTTTTATGAATGTATGTTGCAAGAATCGTGCCATAAGTGAATCGGTATCCCGGAAACCGGCCTTCGATCGGTCAGCTGATGTCGGAGATGGCATCCGTAATATCCTGGGCAGTTTTCCGGACGGCATCCTTCAGTTCCCCGACCTCCATATAATTTCGGAAGGAGCTCGGCAGGTAGACGCCGAGCGCCAGGACGATGTTGCGGGAGCTGTCGAAGATCGGACAGGCGAATCCGGAGAAACCCAATGAATATTCTTCATGGCTTTCGGCGATTCCTTCCTGCCGGATGACCGTGCGCTGCTCTTTGAGCTGGTCGAGCGTGACGATGGAATTCGGTGTGTAGATAGGAAGCACGCCATTATTCAGTTCCTGTTCGACGATCTGGTCGGCTTCTTCTTCGGGCAGATAGGAAAAGAAGCATTTCCCGAGCGCACCTGCCGGAATCGGGAATGAATCGCCGGTCGAGATTGTCAGGCGGATCTTTAGCGGCGGCTCCTGTTTCGCCACATAGATCAGATCGCTGCCGCGTCCTTTCTTTACGAGGACGGAAGTGAGGCCGAGCCTCGCCAGTTCGGGCAGATAAGCACTTGCGGTGACGATATAGTCGTTCAGCTCTTTGGCGCGCTGTCCGAGCGGAATCAGAGCCGTGCCGAGCGAGTATGTTTTGCTTGTCTCGCTGTACGTCAGAAATGAATGGTACTCCAACGTTTTCAGGATCCGCAGACAAGTGCTCTTGTTGATCTCCAGCGCATTTGTCAGCGAAGTCAATGTAGATTCGCGGTATTCCTCCTTTGTCAAAAGCTTCAGCATGCGGATCGCCGTATCGACGGCGGGCACTTTATCCTTCGGTTCCATGGCAGACATTCCCTTCGGTTGTAAAATGAGAAACTTGGTTCCGTATATGAAATAAATTATAGAGTGACAAAATTAAAGTGTCAAACAAATCAGCCATATATTCATATAGAGAAGCAATTATTCCACTAGTGTCGCATTAAACTAATTAGTCGGGGTTCCGAATTCTAAATACTTTTTACTTACTATTTTCCATAAAAAAATCCTTTATAATGGCTTGGAGGCAGTAATCCATCCAAATCCAAAATAAAGGACAATCTCATGGATAAGAATACACGAAAAACAGCATTTGAGCAATGGGCAGAACCGATTTCCAACGAATTATTTGCGGAACAGGTTCAGCTCCATTGTCTCGATCACTATACAAAGAAGCTACATATGGCTTCGTTTATGAACGTACTTTTGTACGCACAGCTTCATGAAACGGAAAGTTTACGTGCCGTCAGTGACAGTGTCTTTTCTGAAGAACTTCAAGAAGCCACGAACTTGGATTCCATCAGCTTCTCGCAGCTGGGCAGGCGTCTTCGACAAGTGCCGACGGAATTCTTCCAGACCATTTTCTTGATCTGGTGTCACAGATCCATGAAGCAACGGATTTTAAGACGCGACGCAAACGGACGACGCCACTGAAAATCATCGATTCCAGTACACTGCCCTTGAATTTGAATAACCACCGCTGGGCGGAATTCCGAAAAACGAAATCCGGTATCAAGCTTCATCTGCTGCTTGTGTTCTTGGAAAATGGTTATTCCTATCCTGACCAGGCAGTTTTGACAAACGCCAAGGAACACGATCGTGGCCAGCTGGAAGTACTGGTCGATGACAAAGAGTGCCTGTATGTGTTTGATCGCGGTTATTTGGATTACGAACGGTTTGACCGCATGACAGATGAGGGCTATTTCTTCGTCTCTCGTCTGCGAAAAAACGCAGTCGTACGGACACTTGAACACTTCAACCTGCCGGAAGATACTGTCGTGTTGTCGGATGAAATGGTCGTGATCGGCACCACGCAAAACCGATCAGAAAATGTGTTCCGCTTGTTGAAAGTACTGGATTTAAAAGGCAACCAACTGAACCTGGTAACGAATCGTTTCGATTTGTCTGCAGATGAAATCGCAGAACTGTACAAGTCTCGCTGAGCGATTGAACTGTTCTTTAAATGGATGAAACAACATTTGAACATCAAGAAATTCTACACACAGAGCGAACAGGGCGTGCACAACCAAGTGTATTTGGCGATGATTGTCTACTGCTTAAATGTGCTGGCGCAGTTACGGACAAAAAGTAAACGAACCTATTTGCAGATTAGCCGCTATTTAAAGGCGTCTTTATGGAAGTCTGCGCATGTTTGGATTCGAAAGTTTGAGGATAAAAATGTGCTGTAAACATGGCAATCCGTTTCTGTAACAGTAGCCAATAGGTATAGTGAAAAAATGGATGTTGACTGTCACTGTTCAGCTGTCTTCGTTTTTTTCCTTAAAGACAAAAAACATTGACGGAATATTGCGAGCTTATTTATGTGACACTGGTGCAATTATTCATTAATTAAAACTGAATATTTATAATTATTGCATTGACAAATAGAATTCCGGCGTGTATATTTTAATGAAAATAAAACAAAGTTCCGCATATGGAACTTTTAAGGATGGAGGAGAAAGGAATGAAGCAGACCGAGCAGGCACCCGCTCATCGCGAGGAAGCTTTCACAAGGAAAGACATATCATTTGGCACCGAAGATTATCGGATCAGGGGCTGGCTGTATCTGCCGGCGGGGGAGGATTTGCCGGTGATTGTCATGGCGCACGGGTTCGGCGCCCTGAAGGAGATGTATCTGGACCGCTATGCCGAGCGTTTTGCGGGGGCCGGATTTGCAGTGGTCGTCTTCGACTACCGAAGTTTTGGGGACAGCGACGGCCTACCGCGCAATGAAGTGAATCCGTGGAGGCAGATCGATGATTACCGCCACGCGATCACATATGCCGGCTCCATTGCGGAAGTGGATGAAAACCGCATCGGCATCTGGGGCACCAGCTACAGCGGCGGGCATGTGCTGGCCGTGGCGGCAGCGGATAAAAGAGTCCGCTGTGCAGTTTCGCAGGTGCCAACGGTCAGCGGCACGGAAAGCTCGAAGCGCCGGGTGCCCGCGGAGCAGGTGCAGGCGCTGCATGCTTCCTTCCAGGAGGACCGGCTCTGCAGGATGGAAGGTGGGCAGCCGGCCGTGCGTACGGTCGCTTCATTGGAGGCGGCGGACCGGTCGATCTACGGTAGCGGCGAGGCGGCGGACTGGTATATGACGGCGGGCATGCTGTCTCCGAACTGGACGAATGAAGTGACGCTCCGCTCCGTGGAATACTCGCGCTGGTATGATCCCGGGCATTTGATAGAGATGGTCAGTCCGGTTCCGCTGCTGATGATCGTCGGGACGGAGGATACGGTGACGCCTGCGGATCTGGCGCTCAAGGCATATGAAAAGGCATTGGAGCCGAAGCGGCTGGCGCTGCTGCGCGGCGGGCATTTTGATCCGTACGTGAAGGAATTCGACTATTCCAGCGGTGAGGCGGTCCGCTGGTTCAAGCAGCATCTGGAGCAGGCAATGCCGCTGTGAGCACTGCAGAGACTAACGAAAGAGGTGGAAGAGGATGAGCAAGAAGAAACTGGACATTATCGTGCTGCTGCTGCTGAGCGCACTCGGCGGCTACTATATTTATTCCGCGAACGGCCTGTACGAGGTAGCGGTAGAAGGGGAAGTGAAGTCTTCATTCTTCCCGATGCTTCTCGGGACCGTGCTGATTATTTTCTGCGTCGTCGGGATACTGAAGAGGCTGAAGAAAGAGGAGGAGACGGTCTCTTTTGAGGGGATCGGCAAAATCGCCCTGACGATCGGGATCGTTATCGCGTACTTTCTGATCTGGCAGTTCGCCGGATACTTCTATGTGCTGACGTTCCTTCTGCTGTTCGTGCTGTTTACGATCTACCGCAAGCCGATCGGGATGAAGCTGTCCCGCCTGGCGCTCGTGAATCTGGCAGTGTCTGCCGGACTGATTCTTTTCATCTACTTTCTGTTCAACAATCTGATGTATATCGACTTCTGAGAAAACGGGCTTCCATACAGTGGAATAATACTAGACTCCAAAAGAAAAGGGTGAAGCAGTTATGGATATATCGATTTTCTTGACCAGCGGCATGGCGATCCTGATCGGCCTGTTCGTCGGCATGCTGATGGGTGCACTTCCGGGACTCGGACTGATGCTGGCAATTTCACTTTTGTTACCGCTTTCATACAATATGGAGGCGCTGCCTTCCATTCTGATGCTGCTCGGCGTATACCAGGGCGCGGAGTATGGCGGCTCCATCTCGGCGATCCTGCTCGGGATACCGGGAACGGCCATGGCTGCAGCCACCCAGCTGGACGGACAGCCGTTCGCGCAGAATAAATCGCCGGGGAAAGCGCTGGCCTATTCCCTAACGGCGAGCACGATCGGCGGCCTGTTCGGCGGTCTGGTACTGATTTTCCTGTCGAAGCCTCTCACGGCGTTTGCCCTGAAGCTCGGCGAACCCGAATATTTCATGCTCGGTGTCATCGGCCTGCTGGCTGTGGCGGCTCTCGGTTCCGCGGATTCCGTCAAAGCGTCCATCTCGATCATCCTCGGCTTGATGGCCGCGACGGTCGGAATCGATATGTTCACGGGCATGCCCCGCTTCACCGGCGGCGTGCTGGCGATGTCGGACGGCATCAACATCATCGCGCTCGTAGTGGCACTGTTCGCCTTCACGGAAATTTTCTCTATGATTTCGGGCGATCTGAATAAGAAACGGAAGCTGCTGTCGAAGGAACTGAAGGTCAAGCTGTCCTTCAAGGAATTGAGGGAAGTCGCCAAGCCGATCGGCATCGGCTCGCTGATGGGAGCAGTCGTCGGCATCATACCGGGGCTCGGTTCGAATGCGTCGAGCTGGTTCGCCTACATGGCGGCGAAGAAGACCGCGAAAGATCCACTGAGCTTCGGCAAGGGGAATCCGGACGGCATCGCGGCGCCGGAATCGGCCAATAACGCGACGGTCGGCGGGGCGCTCCTTCCGCTGCTGACCCTAGGCATTCCGGGTTCGGCTTCCATTGCCATCATCGCAGGGGCGTTCATCATTCACGGGATCCAGCCGGGACCGCAAGTGCTGAAAAACAATCCGGAACTGATCAATGCCATCTTCATCGGCTTCATGTTCACGACGGTCGGCATGTATATCATGGGGAAGTTCATGACAAGCCTGTTCGCGCGCATCCTGGTACTGAGGGAGTCGTTCCTCGTGCCTGCGATCCTCGTATTCTCGCTGATCGGTGTGTACACGTCGCAGAACAGCCACTTCGATCTGTGGCTGGCGCTCGTGCTCGGGGTGATTGCGTATGTACTGCGGCTGCTCGATTTCTCGGTCGCGTATTTCATCCTCGCATTCGTGCTCTGCCCGATCATTGAGACAAGCATGCGGAGGATGATCATCCTGGCGCAAGGGGATATCAGCTTCTATTTCGGCCGGCCGATCTTCGTTGTGCTGGCGGCGGTAGTGGCGGTGATTCTGCTCGTGGCGCTGAAGAACACGCTGAAAGACCGCAAGCTGGCGAAATTAACGCACCGCCGGGAAGCGGAAGGTGAATCGGTCCATCAATGAAAACAAACAGGAGGATGATCATGAATGGTCAATATAGTGTTCGTACACGGTTTGAATAATACGGCGAGGGTGTGGGACGGCGTCATCCGGGAGCTGCCTTCATCGGTGAGGGCGCATGCGGTCGAAGTGCCAGCCGGTGATACGGTGGAGGAAATCGCGGAGCGTTTGCTGGCGGAGCTTCCGGAAACGTTCTATGTATGCGGGTTTTCGTTCGGCGGCTATGTATCGCTGGCGATGCTCGACAGGGCGCCGGAACGGATTGAAGGAATCTGCCTGGCGGCTTCCTCCGCGTTTGCGGACAGAGAAGCGCAGATCGCCGCGCGGAAGGCCTCCATCGAGCGGGCGGAGAACGGCGGGTTCAAGGACATGGTGGAGGAGTCCCTTCCTTATATGTTCCTGCCGGCCCATCTGGAAGATGGAGAGATGATGGACACCCAGTCGGAGATGATCCGCGATTACGGGCCTGAACGCTATGCGGCGCATACGGGAGCGACGATGGCAAGACCCGATCGGACGGACGTTTTCGCCGAGTCCCCTCTGCCCAAGCTGCTGATCGCGGGGGAACAGGACCGCATCATCCCGGCGAAGCTGATGAAGAAGATGGCGGATGCCGCGGAAGATGCCGAATTCGCAGTCATCGAGAATACCGGGCATATGATTCCGCTCGAACAGCCCGGACGGTGTGCGGAGCTTATCAGCGGATGGGCATGCCGGTGAACAGCCGTCTTTTTAACATAACAGCAGTAACAGCCTTGCTTCTGAATGAAAGAAGCAAGGCTTTTTGCCGAATCAGGAGTCTTCCTTAAATTTCTGCAGCTTCTTGACGAGCGCGGACTGGCTGATGCCGAGTGCTTCCGCTGTTTTTCTCGTCGTCTTGTATTCGTCGAGTTTCTGGTAGATCACTTTTTTCTCCACGTCCTGCAGGAGCTGCTTCAGCGGGATGTTTTCAGGCTTCGGCGGCTCCTTGAGCACGAAGGGCAGATCATCCCAGATGATTTCATCATGGTCGAGCGTGACAACCAGCCGCTCCATCAAGTTTTCGAGCTCGCGGATATTCCCCGGCCACTCATACTGCTCCATCACCTGCACGGTAATGAGATGCAGCTTTTTGTTCTGCTGGTATTTTTCGTTGAACCGGTTCAGGAAGTCGAATGCCAGGGGCGCAATGTCCGCCTGCCGGTCTTTCAATGAAGGAATCGCTATCGGGACGACATTCAGCCGGTAGAACAGGTCTTTCCGGAATTCGCCTTTCTCCGTCATGTCTTCGAGGTCCTTATTGGTGGCGGTGATCACCCGGACGTCCACGGGGATGCTTGAAGTGCCGCCGATCCTCGTGATTTCGCGTTCCTGCAGCACCCGCAGCAGCTTGACCTGCATGTCCAGGTGGATGTCGCCGATTTCATCGAGGAAAATCGTGCCTTTATCGGCCTGTTCGAACAGCCCTGGCCTGCCTTTTTTATCCGCCCCCGTGAACGCGCCTTTTTCATAACCGAACAGCTCGGATTCGAGCAGGTTATGCGGGATCGCAGCGCAGTTCACTTTGATGAGCGGATTATCCGCCCGGTTGCTCTGCGTGTGGATGAGATTGGCGATGACTTCTTTGCCGGCTCCCGATTCCCCGAGCAGCAGCACCGTCGTATCGACCTTGGCGATCTTGGATGCCATCTGGACGACTTTGTTGAAGCAGGCACTTTTGGAGATCAGCCCGCTTGCCTTGACGGGGATGGATGCTTCCTCTTCCGGTTTGGCGGGGCTGTGCAGCTCCTTCAAGGCAATGGACAGCAGCATTTCGATATTGACGCTTTTCAGCATCGAGATGTCGCGTACGTTGATCACGACGTGGGTGATCTTGCCGGTTTCATTGAAGACCGGGTTGCCTGTCACGAGAATGCCTTTGCCTCTGACAAAGTTGATGATCGTGGCGGGGCGCTTCTGCTCGAGCACCTTCGGCGTGACCATGTCATGCAGGCTCGTCACTTCTCGGTAATTTTTGCCGATGACGTCATGGAGCGGCGTGCCGGTGATGCGTGTATAGGATTCGTTTGCGGTGACAGCATAGCCGCTGTTGTCGAGAAGCAGAATCCCGTCATAGCTGTTCTGGAAAATATCATAAAGAGTTTGATAGTCCATAAGCATCTCCTTTCAGCAATTGATTATATAAGGAATCAAATGATTCCTTATATAATCAATTATATGACTAATCAGTAAAATAGCAATGAAAGAAAATGGAAAATACAGTAAGTGAATATGTTGAATAACCGTATCGATTCGAAAACTATTCAATTGATTCCTAAACGAATCGAAATTGTATCCGATTTTCTTGCTGCTGATGAGAAAACATGTACATGAAGGCGTTTTCAAAGTTGGCACGCTTCTTGCAATATAGTTATGCAAGCAAGTTGATTCATTTTGCTGAAAGGGGATTTCTACATGAATAATAGATTACCGGCAAGTATTACCGATCATACCGTGCTGCCGATGATTGCGTCTCCGATGTTCCTCGTGACCGGTCCGGAACTGGTGCTTGCCTGCTGCAAGAGCGGAGTCATCAGCGCCTTCCCGTCGCCGAATGCGCGGACGATCGAAGTGCTGGATGAATGGATGACGACCATCACCGCGGAGCTGGAGAAAGCGAAGGCGGAAAATCCGCATCAGACGATCGCTCCGTGGGCGGCCAATATTCTGATCAAAAGCAAAGCGCACAGTCTCGAGGATCAGCTGAGGCTGATCGTCAAACATAAAGCGCCGATCGTGATCACGGGTCTGGGCAGCCCGGCGGAAGTCGTCGACGTCGTCCATGGTTACGGCGGTCTCGTGTTTGCGGATGTGGCGTCAGTCAAGCATGCGAAGAAGGCGGCGGAAGCCGGAGTCGACGGCCTGATCCTGATCAGTTCGGGGGCAGGCGGCCATACGGGCACGATCGCTGGATTCGCTTTTGTCGATGCGGTCAGGGAATTCTGGGACGGCATCCTCGTGTTGGCCGGGAGCATCTCGACCGGAAGGGGAATCCTGGCGGCGCAGACGCTCGGGGCGGACCTGGCCTATATCGGCTCGAAGTTCATCGCAGCGACCGAGAGCATGGCGTGCGACGAATACCGGGAAATGCTGCTCGATTCCTCCGTGGAGGATGTCGTCTATACGAATGCGGTCACCGGCGTGCATGCCAATATGCTGAAGCCGAGTCTGCAGAGGGCCGGTTTCGATCTCGAGAATCTGACGTTCGATAAAAGCGAGGGCAGGCCGAAAGCATGGCGTGATGTCTGGTCTGCGGGGCACGGGGTAGGCACGATCCGGAAAATCCAGAGCGCTTCTGACATCATCTCGGAGCTCCGGACAGAGTATGAGGAAGCAGTTGAACGGGCGCAGCAGCCGAATCCGTGGGCAGAAAAAATACTAATGAAATGAGTGATCAGAATGGTACATTCCATGACAGGAAAAAATTCTATAGAGGGATCCATCAACGAACATAACCCGTATCTGCACAGAAAGCTTTATTCGCCGATCGATCAGGAGCTCGACATCCTGGACTGTGAAGTGCTGGAAGGCCACGTCCCAAATGACTTCCACGGCTCCTATGTGCGCAACGGCCCGAACCCGCAATTCGAGCCGAAAGGACGCCACCACTGGTATGACGGAGACGGCATGCTGCATGCGGTGTACGTGGAAGACGGCAGGGTGAGCTACCGCAACAAATATATCCAGACGGAAGTGTTCGAGAGGGAGAAAGCGGCGGGACAGACGCTGTGGGGCGGACTGTTCGAAGATCCGAAGAACAATCCGGCCGACATGCCGATCCGCGATACGTCCTGGACGGATGTCATCTTCCACAATTCCAACCTGCTGACACTGTACTACGGCACGGGTGTTCCTTATAAAGTGGATCCGAAGACGCTCGAGACGATCGGCAAGGAGACATTCAAAGGGAAGCTGCTCGATAAAGTATCCGCACACGCGAAAGTGGATGAGCATACCGGCGAGATGCTGTTCTTCGATTACTTCACGAAGCCGCCTTACATGACCTACGGCGTCGTGTCCGCGGACGGGGAATTGACGACCTGCGTGCCGATCAACCTACCGGGTGCGCGTCTGCCGCATGACATGGCGTTCACGAAGCACTATTCCATCCTGATGGACCTGCCGCTGTTCCATGACGAGGAGGCTTTGAAGAACGGCCGCTACAAAATCAAGTTCTACCGCGATTTGCCGGCGAGGTTCGGCATCATCCCGAGACACGGCACGAGCGATCAGCTGCGCTGGTTCGAGGCGAAGCCATGCTATATCTACCACGTCGTCAATTCCTGGGAAGACGGCGACGAGGTCGTCATGGTGGGCTGCCGGATGCCCGAGCCGATCCCGGATATCTCGCACATCAAGCGCAGCGACTGGGTGCGCAGGATGTCCGCAATCCGCAAGCTGAAGGCCTATATGTATTACTGGAGATTCAACCTGAAGACAGGGAAGGTGACGGAAGGGCCGCTCGACGATATGGTCAGCGAGTTCCCGGTCGTGAACTTGAGCTATGCGGGCAGGAAGTCCAATTATTCCTATCACGTGCTCTACTCGCCGGAAGAGGATGTTTCATTCGAGGGCATCGCGAAATACGATATTTCGACCGGCGCGAAATCGGAGAAGTATTTATTCGGCAAAGGGCGCTACGGCAATGAACCGGCATTCGCACCGCGCATCAACTCGAAGACGGAGGATGACGGCTATGTGCTGACGTTCGTCTACGATGAGATCGAAGACCGCTCGGAGCTGCTGATCCTCGATGCCCAGCATTTCTCGCTCGGCCCGATCGCAAGGATCAAGATGCCGCAGCGCGTTCCGATGGGCGCGCATGCGACGTGGGTGCAGGGCGACCAGCTTTGAGGGCTGATGATCACAGATAACAGGTAAGGGAGCTGAGCGATTTGATTTTAAGTTCGGAAGAGAGAATCAGAGAGTATACGGAAAAGGGCTGGTGGACAACTGTCACTTTCGATGACTTATTCAAGCGGAACGTGCTGAGATCCCCGAATAAGCCCGCAGTGGCCGACCCGCTGAACCGCGCTTCGATCACCGACGGCGCCCCGCGTCAGCTGACGTTCGCGGAGCTTGAAGACGAAGTGAACCGGCTGGCGGCGGTGCTGATTGAAAATAATATCCAGAAGGATGATGTCGTGGCGGTGCAGCTGCCGAACAGTGTGGAGATTGTCGCGGCGTTCCTGGCAATCATGCGGGTAGGGGCGGTCGTCAGCCCCCTGCCTGTCCAGTACAGGGAGTATGAACTCGAGCAGTTGCTAAACCGGCTGGAAGCGAAAGCGTTCATCACGATGTCCCGGATCCGCGGCAGGGAAAACGCGAAGATCATCGCTTCCATGAAACCGAATGTCCCTTCGCTGGAAACGGTGCTGGCCTGGGGAGAAAATGTTCCGGATGAAGCGGTGCAGCTGGATCTGGAGAACATCTCCTACAGCAGGATCGCGCTGAACGAACAGCTGGAAGCGCGCAAGCCGACCGCGAACGATATCTTCACGATCTGCTGGACGTCCGGCACGGAAGGCGCCCCGAAAGGAGTGCCGAGGAGCCAGAACGAATGGTACTGCTCCGCGTACGCTTCCATCGACTTGACGGAACTGAATGAAAGCGATGTCATCATGAACCCGTTCCCGATGGTGAACATGGCGGGGATCGCCGGCCTGTTCGTCCCCTGGCTGCTGACCGGCTGCAGGCTCGTCCAGCACCACCCGTTCGATCTGCAAGTCTTCCTCGAGCAGATCGAGACCGAGCGGGTCACCTATTCGATGGCAGCGCCCGCCATCCTGACGATGCTGCTGAAGGATGAGGAGCTGCTTGCCGGCACTGATGTCAGCTCGCTCAGGAGGCTCGGTTCGGGGTCGGCGCCGCTGTCCCCGTGGATGATCCGCATGTGGCATGAGAAGTACGGCATCCACGTCATCAACTTCTTCGGCTCGAATGAAGGCACATCCTTCTCGAGCGGCCATATCGAAATGCCGGATTACGAAAAGCGGGCGCACTTCTTCCCGCGTTACGGTGTGAAGGACTACACGTGGATCTCCCGCACCGCGCAGCGGATCGAGACGAAGCTCGTGAACCTGCAGACCGGGGAAGTGATCGTGGAACCGGGCGTGCCCGGCGAGCTGAGGATCCGCGGGGCAAGCGTATTTTCGGGCTACTGGAAGGACGATATCCTGACAAGGAAATCATTTGACGAGGACGGCTACTACTGCACAGGGGATCTGCTCGAAATCGTCGGTCCCGGCGAAGACTACAAGTTCTACCGGATGGTCGGGCGCTCCAAGGATATCATCATCCGCGGCGGTATGAACATCTCCCCACTGGAGCTAGAGGGCCTCATCCAGAGCCATCCGAAAGTGGCCGAAGTATCCGTCATCGGCATGGCGGATGAAGTGCTCGGGGAGAAAGTGTGCGCCTGCATCGTGTCGAAAGCGGGGCAGGACGTCACGATCGAGGAGCTGTCCGCATTTTTGCGCGACAAGAAAATCGCCTCCTATAAACTGCCGGAGCACCTGCGCATCATGACCGAGCTGCCGCGCAATCCGGTCGGCAAAATACTGAAGCATCATTTGCGTGAAGCAATGACTGTATAAATACAACCATTCAACTGGAAAAAGGAGAAGATACTATGTCGGATAAAATCAACTGGAAATACGTAGAGCACAGAGGGAAGAAGGACGGGTATTACGCAGTGTGGAAGCCGTACGGGATTCCGGAAATCATCGACCCGTTCAAGTCCGTATTCGCGGATGTCGAAGTGATGCCGAAGTGGCCGGTGCCGGAGAAAGTGGCGATTTCCGCCGCGATGACGGGCGCATTCTTCGGACAGAACGACAATCCGGATCAGCTGGTCGACAATGACAGCATCCTGCAGTCCGCCGACGAGTGCCTGGCGGCAGGCGCGACGACCGTCCACCTCCATGCACGCGATGAGAACGGCTTCAACGTGCTCGATGCGGACGCATTCCAGTCCATCGTCGATCCGCTGCGGGAGAAGTATCCGAGTGCGATGATCGACGGATGCATGGTGGCGACGCGCCAGGAAGAATGGGACAATATGAACAAAGTGCTGGAACGGAAAACGCTCGATGCCGTGCCGGTCAATACGCTCGCCGCGTTCAACGGGGACAGCATGTTCGTCAAGCCGCCGCATGTCATGATCGAGAAAACGCGGCGCATCCAGGAGGCGGGCTTGAAAGTGGAGCTCGCGGTCTATACCGATGCGGATATCGACAATGCGAAGCGCTATCTGATCGACTCCGGCCTGCTGCAGAAGCCGTATACATGGATCATCCTACCGGCACTGCCTGGCTGCAGCCCGATGCACAATCCGCGCCAGATGGTCAACGGCCTGATGCGCATGGTGGAAGTGATCTACGATATCGATGAAGACAGCCGCATCATGGTGGCGGGCGCAGGCAGGGCCTCTTCCTACCTGACGATGTTCGCGATGATTCTCGGCCTGCACGTCCGCGTCGGCATGGAAGACACGGTCTGGAAGTGGCCGCACCGCGATGACCTGATCAAGAGCAACCTGGAGCAGCTCGAGGCGGCGAAGCTGATGGCGAAACTTGCAGGGCGCGAAGTGATGACGCAGGAGGAATATGCCGACTGGCTCGGCGTGGAGCGGAGAAAAGCGAAGGTGTAAAAACATCTGCTCTGAAAGGAAGGTGCCGGCGATGCACGGTATTCACAGGATTGAACTGAGATCCGGCAAGGAAACTGTGAATGTATATGTACTGACAGGAGCTGTCGTGACGCTGATCGACACGGGTCTCAACAGTGAAGAGTGCTTCCGGCAGCTGACAGAGCGGCTTACTGATCTCAGGCTCGGCGTCGGGGATATCGACCGCATCATCCTCACGCACCTGCACGAGGACCATGTCGGCCTGCTGTCGGGGCTGATGGAGCAGAGCCGCGCCACGCTCTATGTCCATGGACAGGCTGTTGATTCATTCGCCGGTACGGACGGATGGAAAGAAGAGCAGGAGCGTCTGGCCCGCTATATGAGGGGCTGCTTCGCCGGCTGGGGAGCGGCCCCCGCTATCCGGGTCTGGGGACGGTTTTATCCTGAGTTCCTGGATCTGGAGCGGATCAAGTTCCTGCGGGAAGGCGACCGGATACAGGCGGGGGACTATTGGTTCGACGTACTCGAGACACCCGGACACTCACGGCTGGATATCTGTCTGCATAACGAAGAACACTGGCTGCTGATCTGCGGGGATGTACTGCTGCCGGACATCGCGCCGACCGCTTACGTGGAACCGCCTTTGGCCGGCGAGGCGGCAAGGGCCAAGCCGCTGCTGCAGTATATGGACTCGCTGGCGAAGATCCCGTGCGAGGCAGGCACATTGATTTTCCCGGGACATGGCGAAGTGTTTACGGACGGGAAAAGCTGGATCGAGGGCAGGCGGCGGAAAGTGGAACGCAACTGCGCCAGGATCCTGCAGGTGCTCTCTTCATTGGAAACGGCCTCGGTGGATACTGTCTGCCGGGAAGTGTACGCCAGGCATTATGCTAAACTGCCGTACACCGTGCTTTCCGAAACGGCGGGGCATCTGGACGTGCTCGAAAGCCGCGGAATGGTGTATATGCGTGATGACGGGCGGTATGCCGTGCAATTGGAGAAACAAACGAACAGGTAAGTTGCTGGAACCAATTCGAAATATACAGGGGGAGAATTACTATGAAAAGAAATCTACTGTTACTGTCGCTGATCCTGCTGCTGATCGCAGGAGGCTGCTCCAACGGCGCCAAAGGCAAGGCGGAGGCCGCTTCCGATTATCCGAAGAAGCCGATTGAAATTGTCGTGCCGTTCCCGCCGGGCGGATCCACGGACGTCATGGCGCGTGCGATCGCGAAGGAACTGCCGCAGTACTTGCCGGACAAGCAGCAGGTGGCGGTCATCAACAAGCCTGGCGCCGGTACGACGCTCGGCCTCACGGAAGTGGCGAAGGCCAAGCCGGACGGCTACACGCTCGGTTTCACGACGAGTTCCGGACTGGATATCCAGCCGCATTACGGCAAGACAGCTTACCAGATCGACAGTTTCGCGCCGATTGCCAAAGTATATGACATCGCCACGGCAATCACCGTGCTGGACGATTCCCCCCTGAAGACTTATGACGACTGGCTGGCTTACGTGAAGGAGAATCCGGGCAAGTTCACGTACGCTTCACCGGGCGGCACGGGCAGCTCCGGCCACATCGCCATGGAGCAGCTGAGCAAGGAACTCGGAGTGGAAACGAAGCATGTTCCGTTTGAAGGTGTGGCGGATCTGAAGAACGCGCTGATGACCGGCCAGATCGAAAGTGCCATCCTGAGCCCGGACACGGAAACCGGCGGCAACATCCGCCCGCTGCTGTTCACGACGGACACGAAAGGCCCTACCGATTTCTACACGGACATCCCGAATACGGACGATCTCGGCCTGGAAGCGAAAAGCGATTTCTACGCCGGCCTGATCGCGCCGAAAGATACGCCGGATGAAATCATCGAGATCATCCACGCCGGCGTCAAGGAAATCCTCGACAGCGGCAAGCTCGATGACATCATGAAAAACCAGATGCTCACAGGCGCCTACGCGAACCCGGAAGAATTCAAGGAAATCATCCAGAATGCCTCCGGCAAGAATGAAACACTGATGAAGGAAGCCGGATTGATTAAATAAGGGCATTTACCTGCCGGACAGTTACGCTGCAGCGATGCACGGGCTGTCCGGCTTTTTGCGGGACCGGCCGAGCCGGAACATAGAAAGGGAGTGATTTCATGAACGCGGATAAGCAGACAGTCCTGCTTGAGGAGGCGCGGGGACGGAAAACCATCCCCTGGCAGCTGTCGGCGCCGGCAGCTGCGGTAATTGCAGCCTGTGCAGTGGCGTTCATGGGGATCGGGCTGATCAACCCGATTTTGCCGAGAATCGCCCAGCAGCTCGGTGCTTCGCCGAGCGAAGTCAGCCTGATGCTGACCAGCTACAATCTGATCATGGCGTTTTCCATGCTGTTCACCGGCATACTGGCGAGAAGGTTCGGCTATAAGCTGACGCTGATCCTGGGAGTGGCGATCATCGTCTCCGTCTCCCTGGCGAGCGGCTTTACGGACCATATATGGGTGCTGGTCGCACTGCGGGGCGTGTGGGGATTCGGCAATGCCTGCTTCATCGCCACGGCTCTGGCACTCATCGTCTCCTATTGCGAGGGAGGCGTCGACAAAGCGGTCATCCAGTATGAAGCAGCGGTCGGCATCGGCATCTCGATCGGACCGCTGCTCGGCGGGATCCTGGGGACCGTCTCCTGGCAGCTGCCGTTCTTCGCGATCGCCTCGATGATGACCGTTACGATGGCGGCGCTTGCACTGTTCCTGAAAAATCCCGATCGCGAGGAATATGCGGAAACAGGCGGACCGGCACTTTCCCGCATGTGGAAAATCCCGCTCGAGGCGCTGAAGGAACGGAAACTGCGCATATGGGGTGTGTCGGCCGCGCTGTACAATATCGGGTTCTTCACGATCATGGCCTATGTCCCCTTCGTATTGCGGATGACTACGCGCAGTCTCGGCTTCGTGTTCCTCGGCTGGGGTGTCATGCTCGCGGTGTCATCCGTGTTCGTCGCGCCATGGCTGAAGGAGAGGCTAGGGACTCTGCGATCCGTATATTTCATGCTGCTGGCGCTCACTGCGGATCTGGCGTTCATCGGCCTTTTCGCGGATAACCGGCAGGCGGTGGCGGCAACGGCCATCGCCTCGGGCTTCATCCTCGGCATCACCAATACGCTCATCACATCGGCGGCGATGGATGCCACCGCGCTGGACAGGGCTACCGCATCCTCCGGCTACAGCTTCTTGCGTTTCATAGGAGCAGCCATCGCACCGTTCATGGCGAGCAAACTCGGCGAAATCTTTCAGCCCCAAGTGCCATTCTTCGCGGCGGCGCTGTTCGTGCTTTGCGCGTTCTGGTATTTGTGGAGGAATGACGCGGCAGTGCGGGGGGATGGGAGATAGCGGGAGGTACCAGGTCCCGAAACAATTTGGGCGGTGCCGTTACTATGGCAATAGGAAGTAATGAAGAGGAATGGCGGGATAGTTGATTCATTTGGGAATCAAGTGATTCTTTTAGTGCTCAATTGTAAGGGGGATTGCAGGGGGATTGGGAGGTCTTTTGCTGCGCGGGAACGGCAGCAGGGACGTTCCTATTTGCTCGGACGCAGTCCTGTCCGCGGTGCACGGCTGTTTATTCAGCACTTAGCTTGTCATTTCAACTTTTCAGACTTTTTGGCATGAAACTTGCAACTAGTCTTTAATGAGGAAAGAAAAAGGAGGATGCATATGTCCGGATTGGCAGCAGAATCAAAGCGGTTCCTTGAGAATTTCAGGAAACTGCCGGTGATCCAACACATGAAACCAACAGAAGCGAGGGATGCTTTGGCATCGATACCGCGCCCGGCAGTAGAATTGGAAGCCCTTTCAAAAATAGAGGACATCAAGATAGAAGTGGATCAGGCACAGGAAATCACGCTTCGTATATATACGCCGGAAGGGACGGGCCCGTTTCCGGTCATCGTCTATTATCATGGCGGCGGCTGGGTGATCGGTGATTTGAGCTTTTCGGATGCGAGCTGCAGAATGCTGGCGAACGGCACGAACAGTATCGTCATATCCGCCGAGTACCGGCTGTCTCCCGAATTCAAATTTCCTGCACCTGCTGAAGATGCCTATAAAGCCTTGGAGTGGGTATATGAACATGCCGCTTCCCTGAATGGCGATGCTTCGCATATTTCCGTCTGCGGTGACAGCGCGGGAGGCAATTTGGCAACGGTCGTTTCCATGATGGCGAGAGACCGGGGCACGTCTGTTCCCGAAGCCCAGATTCTTTTATACCCGGTCACGGATCTAAGCCATGACACGGTGACGTACACCGAGTTCGCCGAGGGATTCGGCCTGGATGCAGATTTGATGAAGTGGTTCGGGAGCCACTATATTCGTTCGGAAAAAGACAGGCAGCTGCCGTATATCTCTCCATTGCGTGCGGAGGATCTCGGCGGGCTGCCGCCTGCCATAATCGTGACAGCGGAATTTGATGTTCTGCGGGAAGAAGGGGAGCAGTATGCAGCCAGGCTGAAAGAGGCTGGAAACGTTGCGGAATACCGCTGTGAATCCGGCATGATCCATGCATATTTCACCAATGCGGGAGTCTTCCTTGAGAGAATCGGCCAGACGATCTCCGCGATCCATGACTTTTTACAGACTGAGAGAAAGAAAAAAGAGGAGCTGAAGATATGAATATATCAAACAACGTGAAGGTATTGGATGCGGTCATCGTCGGAGCGGGCTTTTCGGGCTTATATATGCTCTACAGGCTCCGCGAAGCGGGTTTTTCCGTCCGCTCATATGAGGCGGCGCCGGACGTCGGCGGTGTCTGGTATGCAAACCGTTATCCGGGAGCGCGCTGTGATTCGGAAAGCATCATCTATAACTATACGTTTTCGGAAGAATTGTTCAAGGAATGGACTTGGTCTTCCCGCTATCCCGAGCAGGCAGAGATTCTCCGCTACCTGAACTTCGTGGCGGATAAATTCAGCCTGCGCAAGGATATCCAATTCAACACCCGCATCAAGTCTGCACATTTCAATGAGAATGTGAATAGGTGGGATATCGAAACCAATGACGGTGAGCGGCTGTCCTCCAAGTACTTCATTACTGGCGTGGGCTGCCTGTCGAGCGCGAATATACCCAAGTTCGAAGGGATCGGAAGTTTTACCGGGGATATGTACCATACAGGCCGCTGGCCGCATGAGGATGTGGACTTCACAGGCAAGCGCGTAGGCGTCATCGGCACCGGGTCGAGCGGGATTCAGTCAATTCCGGTGATCGCCCGCAGGGCGGAACAATTATATGTGTTCCAGCGGACGCCGGCATACGCCAAACCGGCAAAAAATTTCCAGTACGATGAGGCGTTCATTGAAGAAATGAAGAACAATTATTCAGGCATCCGCAAACAGACAAGGGAATCGAGGAACGGCTATCTCGAAAAAATGACAAATGATTTCTCCGCGATGGAAGATACAACCGGAAATCGTGAAAAACATTACCAGGAAGCATGGAACAGCGGCAAATTGGTGGACCTGAACCTCACGTACAACGACATCATGCGGAATGAACAATCCAATGAAACCGTCAAAAATTTCGTGCATGCGAAGATTGCGGAAACCATAAAAGACCCGGAACTTGCCGAAAAGCTGAAGCCGCGCTATTACTTCGGAGCAAAACGACCGGTGCTGCATACGGATTACTATGAAACGTTCAACATGGATCATGTCCAGCTGGTGGACGTGAAAGAAGCGTCGATTACGTGCATTACGCCTCGCGGAATCCAGACCGCGGACAGTGAATATGAACTCGACATCATCGTGTTTGCCACAGGCTACGACGCGATGACCGGTCCGTTATTCGGCATCGATATCCGCGGAAGGGAAGGGCTCTCTTTGAGAGATAAGTGGCAGGATGGTGCTGATACCAGGACATATCTGGGGATTGCGAATGCCGGTTTCCCGAATTTCTTCATGATTACCGGTCCTGAAAGTCCTTCCGTCCTGTCGAATGTGCCGACCTCCATTGAACAGCATGTCGAATGGATCGGCGACTGCATCGAGTATATCCGCGACCATGATCTGGAAGCAATCGAGGCCCAGCAGGATGCAGAAAAAGAATGGAGCAGGCATTGCAGGGAAGTAGCCGACAGTACGCTTTATTCAAAGGTGGATTCCTGGTACACCGGGGCAAATATCGAAGGGAAGCCGCGCGGGTTCTTGATTTATCTCGGCGGAGTCGACAATTACCGGAATATCTGTGACCGCGTCGCAGCCGAGAAGTATGGAGGATTCGATCTTATCTCATCGAAGGCCAAGGAAACCGTACCGAGTGAGGAGGGGAATTTATGAAAGCGCTTGTACTGACGGATAAGGAGAATTGTGAAGTCCGGAATGTCGCAGATCCGACTATTGATGAAAATGGCGTCATTATCAAAGTAAAAGCTAACGGCGTATGCAGAAGCGACTGGCATTTCTGGAAGGAAGGGGCCTTCATCGGCCGCATCTTGGGACATGAATTCAGCGGTACGGTAGAAGAAGTGGGGAAAAACGTTACAAACTTCAAAAGAGGCGACAGGGTGATCAGCCCGTTTACAGGAAGTGAAGGTTCCTGTCCGTACTGCCTGAGCGGAAGAAGCCATCTTTGCGATTCGAGATCATCCCCGGGTATCACGCATGATGGCGGCTACGCGGAATATGTGGCCATCCCGATGGGGGACAGGAATGTGATCCATCTGCCGGACGAAGTAAGCTATCTGGATGCATCGGCACTCGGCTGCCGGTTCATGACGGCTTTTCACGGCCTCGTCGACCGCGCGCAGCTGATGCCGGGCGAATGGGTGGCGGTCTATGGCTGCGGCGGGGTCGGCTTGTCCCTCATCAATATAGCTGCCGCCATGGGTGCCGCAGTGATCGGCGTGGACATCAACGAAGGGAATCTGGAACTGGCAAAGAAAATGGGCGCTGTTCATACGATCAACAGCAGCAAGACGGACCCCGCGGAAGCGATCCGTGAGCTGACGAACGGCGGTGCCCATATATCCGTCGACGCCATCGGCCGGACGGAAACTTGTCTCAGTTCCATCGGCAGTCTGCAGAAGGACGGACGGCACCTGCAAATCGGAGTCATCTCCAATAATGAAGGGAAGGTTTTACTTCCGGCCAATGAACTGTTGACAAAGGAAATCCGTTTCTTAACCGCTTTCGGCATGCCGGTCCAGCGGTACACGTCATTGCTTCCGCTAGTGGCGCAGGGAAAACTGACCCCGGGGAAAATGGTGAACAGCGAAGTATCGCTGTCTGATGTGAATGGTCTGTTCCAGGCGATGAGCCGGAATGCACTGACGGGAACGTCCATCGTGACGTCTTTTAATTGATAACGACAGGGGGAACAGCAATGTATATTGATGGAGAATGGATCACTGCGGACCGGGTTATGGAAGTCAGGAATCCTGCAACCGGAGAAGTCGTGGATACCGTACCGATGGCCGGAACCGAAGAAACAAAGCGTGCGGTGCAGGCCGCAAAACGGGCTTTTCCGGGATGGTCGGAATTAACGGCGGATCAGCGCGGCGCCTATCTTCGGCAGTTGGCCGGCAAATTAACCGAAAAGAAGGAAGAGTTGGCTGAAATCATCACGAAAGAAATGGGCAAGACCATCCATGATGCCAGGTTCGAAGTCGGCAGCGCCATCGGCTTTTTCCAATGGTATGCAGAGGAGGCGCGCAGAGTGTACGGCGATGTCATACCGGCCTCCGCACCGAATAAGCGGGTGCAGGTAATCAGGCAGCCGGTGGGCGTCGTGGCGGCTATTACGCCGTGGAACTTTCCGCTGGCGATGGCGGCACGGAAATTGGCGCCTGCGCTCGCGGTCGGCTGTACGGTAGTATTGAAGCCTTCCAAAGAGGCTCCGCTTTCATCTGCCGCGCTGTGCCGGATTTTCGAAGAGATAGATCTGCCGAAAGGTGTAGTGAATCTCGTGACGGGTGAATCCCGTGTGATCGGCGATGTGCTGATGAATGAAAGGGCCGTCAGTAAAATTTCATTTACAGGCTCGACCGGCATAGGGAAAAAGCTGATTGCGCAGTCAGCTTCCACCATAAAACGCGTTTCGATGGAGTTGGGAGGTCACGCACCATTCATCGTTTTCGAGGATGCGGATATCGAACTGGCGGTCGAAGGACTGGTGAAAGGGAAGTTTTCATCCACCGGCCAGCAATGTGTCTGCCCGAACCGGATCTATGTACACGAAAACATAGCCGGGGAGTTTGCGGAAGCACTGCGCCGGAAGACGGAGGAAATCAAAGTCGGTAACGGTCTGGATGAAGAAACCGGGATGGGGGCGCTGATCAACGGGGAAGCGGTGGAACGGATGGACAGGCAAGTGGAGGACGCGGTGACGCAGGGAGCGGTGCTGGTCTGCGGGGGCCGCAGGCTGACGGAAGGTGAACATGAGAAAGGGTTCTTCTATCCGCCGACCATTCTTTCGGGTGTAACGGAAGAGATGCTGATTACCAGGGAAGAAACCTTCGGGCCGGTCATTCCGCTGCTGACCTTCTCCACTGCGGAAGAGGTGCTGGAAAGAGCGAACGATACGGAATACGGGCTGGCAGCCTATTTCTATACGAGGGACCTGTCGCTTGTGTACCGGATGTCCGAGCGATTGGAATACGGCATGGTCGGAGTGAATGATGTGTCCCCGTTTTCTGTCCAGGCGCCTTTCGGCGGTGTGAAAGAGAGCGGCCTTGGACGGGAAGGCGGAAAATACGGCCTGGATGACTATTTGGAAACAAAATTGATTTCCGTCACTATTTAATCGGCATATGAACGGTATTGCGCCGTGAAAGGGGTGATAAAGAAAAGGGAATGGGATGAGTCTGTGAAAAGCGGCGGATGGTGCACGCCCCCGTTTGAAACAGGAAGCTGGAGCGCAAGGAATTCGGTGCATGCCCGAGCGGGATGTCATTGTCCTAACCTTGCCAGGGGAGGGAATACAGCAGCTTTCCACATGAGCCATGTTCCGGATGTTTGAACAGTAAGAAATGAAAAAACAGTACGTCTTTGCTGCATTGGGAGGGGCGTATGACTGCTTAGCTGTCATACGCTCTTCATTTCGATACCATTCAAGGGAGCGTGGTTGTATGCGTTGGGTGATTCTTGCTTTATTATTTATTTTCTATGTGATCAATTTTGCCGATAAATCTGTGCTGGGACTGGCATCTGAACCGATCATGAATGATCTTAATTTGAATTACGAGCAATTCGGTCTGGCGGGAAGCAGTTTTTACTGGATGTATGCAGTCGGAAGCATTTTCATTGCGGGATTGTCCAATCGGTTCGGGACGAAGAAGTTACTGATGTTTCTGGCGCTGGGCTGGACCATTTCGCTGGTGTCCGCCTATCTGGTGAACACTCTGACGCTGCTTGTGGTCGTCAGGGTCCTGCTCGGCTTTTTCGAAGGAGCTACGCTGGCTCTCTGCATCACGCATCTGACGAAATGGTTTGCCCCGGGAGCACGCGGAACGGCTACCGCGATTCTCTTATCCGGCGCCACTTTCGGAGCGTATCTGACGGCTCCGCTGCTCGTGAGATTGATTGGCGGCTTCGGCTGGCAATTCACCTTTGCGGCTCTGGGCGTGTCGAGTTTCATCTGGCTCATTGCCTTCGGATTCTTCAAGGAGAAACCGGATACCTTGAGGCTGGCCGGATATTCGGCGGAAGGGGAGGCAGTGCCGCCGGTCGAAGAAAAGCAGGATATGCGTATAAGTGAAGTGATGAGGATGCTGGCGACTCCTTATTTCCTGGCGATATTGTCTTCATTCTTCATCGTGATGTGGATGATTGCCTGGATTGTAGTCTGGGCACCGACATACCTGTTGCAAATCGTCGGCTTGACGCCGGATAAGATGGCCGCAACGTTTGCGTTCATCGGCATCAGTGCGGCTGTCGGCACAATTGTTCTTGGGAAGATCAGCGATGTGCTGTTCAATAAGACGAAAAATCTCAGGAAGTCCTATGTTTTCATCGCACTCGTATCTCTTGTCTCTTCCGCTCTTGCATTCGGTGCGCTGACAGTTGTCCAGACACCGGTTCTGGCCATCATCTTCCTGCTGATCGGCATTACCGTAAATGCCGCAGTAGCGCCGTGCACGGCCAGTATTATCAGCGCCATCGTTCCGAGCCGCCAAATCGGCTTCGTGCTGGGCTTCAAAATGGCTGTCGGCAGTTTTGCCGGCATCATCGCGCCGCTGCTCACCGGTTATTTCGTCGATATATCCGGCGATAACATGCGGCTTGGTTTCAACTACGGCGTACTGGTAGCGGTTTGCCTCTATGCGGTCTCCGCCATTGCGCTGTTTGCTTCCAGCCGGAAAGAATTCACGTTTAATAGAAAGCAGGAACTCAAAACGGCAGAAGCGGCTGCAACGGCAGAATAATAGAACAGGCCTCCCTCCAAACTGGCAGGAGGCCTGTTCGAGTGCGGTGCTGCGTGTTGTAAGTATAGAGGCGACTACAGGTCCCCACACAATTCAGAAACAATTCAGAATTAAACTAAAGTTGTGTGGGGACCTGGTACCTTTGGTGAAGGAGGTCTTGATTAATACGAACAAACTATATAGTATAGAACGTATTCGTTTGCCGTAATTGATGGAATCTTTTCATTCTTGAAACTCCTGTTTACTGCGAATGAATAGGAAGGAGATAGGTAACAAGAAAAATAACATCAAAGTTCTAGACTCCAAAAAACAAGTGTGATGAGTCGTTTGAATGGTAAAAAGGAGATACGTTTTAGTGAAAGAAAATGAAGTGAAGAGTGAAAAGAAGAAATTCTCCATGCCCCATATTTTCGTTGTCCTATTTATGATTATTATCTTAGCTTCCCTTGCAAGTTATATCGTACCTGCAGGTGAATACGAGCGTGTGACGATGGAAGACGGTAGGGAGGTTATTAATCCCGACACTTTCGAATTGGTTGAAAGAACACCGGTTGGTCTATTTGACTTTATGTTTGCCATTCCAACTGGGTTGATTGAGACAGCAGAAATTATTTTTGGAGTGTTAATGATTGGCGGTATGTTCGCAGTCATTGAACGAACTGGAATTATTAGTATCGGCGTTGGAAAATTAGCTAATATGTTTTCAACTAGAGGACTATGGGTGATTCCGATCTTGATGATCCCTTTTGCCATTATTACTACGTTTACGGGTCAAGTGGAATTATCCTTAATTTACTTGCCTGCTATTTTACCACTTATGCTTAAATTGGGTTTTGATAAGGTTACAGCAGCAGGAACAGTACTTGTAGCCACAATCTCCGGATTTACTATCGGACTTACATCTCCTCCAAACTTAGGTGTTTCCCAGACGGTTTCTCAACTGCCGTTATATTCTGGAATGGGTTATCGAGTTGTTATTCTTGCTACTATACTTTTAGTTGGTATATTATTCGTCGTTCGCTACGCTAAAAAAGTGCGAAGTAATCCCGAGTTAAGTATTACATATGATGCTTCTGATGTAACTCAGAGTGAAGCAATGCTAGTTACAGATGAGCTGAAAGCAACAACCAGGCAAAAACTTGCTTCTGTTATTGTGTTGATTGCATTTGGCGTTTTACTCTGGGGCTTGTTCGAACACGGCTGGTATTTCCGGGAACTATCTGGTTTATATATTATGACCGGGATCGTTGTGGGTCTGGTTGCAGGTCTCGGAGTATCTCAAATTTCGGAATCATTTATAGAGGGTTTTAAAAATATCCTTTTAGGAGCGTTAGTCGTTGGTGTTGCACGTGGAGTCGCAGTTGTGCTAAATGATGGAAATATTATGGATACGATCACATATGCAGCTGGGAATCTAGTAGCAGCAATGCCAAGTAGTGTTACCGCCACGATTATGTTAGTCGTCCAAGCGTTACTGAACTTCCTGATTCCATCGGGAAGTGGACAAGCGATGGTTACTATGCCCATTATGTCTGGGCTTGCAGACTTGTCAGGTGTATCTAGACAAACAGCAGTCCTTGCATTCTTATTCGGAGATGGTTTCTCCAACATCTTCTACCCGACGTCAGGATACTTTATGGCAGCTTTAGCAATTGTCGGTATCCAGTGGAGCAAATGGGTGAAATTCATTTGGCCACTCCTTTTAATATGGTATGGGCTTGCCATTGTATTCTTAGTCATTGCTCAACTGATTAATTATGCTTAAGGGATAGGCGAACTATCGCTCCTCGAACAGATCAAAAAGCAGGTACCTATGCAAGAAACACCCATGAATGTTTAAACCATCATGAGAGTTTCAAGCGCAGGTACCTGTATTCATGTTCTCTTCGAATTCCACGCTTCTTATTTCAGGAAATCATCAGTTTTGAAACGAGTACCAGGTCCCGACACAATTCGGAAACCATTCTGAATTGTGTTTAAGTTGTGTGCGGACCTGGTACTTTTTACAAGAAAGCAACCAAAAGGAGTACAATGCAAATGAATGAAAATTACCAACCAAGAAAACCATTCACTCCGCAACAAGCAAAAACAATTGTCGAGCAGCTGTTCATTCAAGCGGAGCGATTGGACGATACGGCGCTTGGGCAAATAACAAGGTCGCTGCTCTCTGTGGATGAAATTCGCCCACAAACCGTCCACATCGTCTTTGATCGTGCGTTTGCGGGAGCTCTACGACATGCATTCCGCAAAGAGCCCTTAAAGTCAACCGAGCAAATCATATCACTACCCGACATCCTATCAATCGGTCCAGTTGAATCACTCCATACAGATGAGGGAATCAAGAATCGATTCTGTTGGCTTCAAGAACATCTTCGTGGTGACATCCAAGAACAAGAGAACGAATTCCGTTGTGCGGTACAGGATATCAAACGCATTCCTCCACACTTACCAATCATCCTCTGGGCAGGTAATAACGCAGCAGAACAAACTGGCCTGCGATTTGCCACTTACCTCCTGAGTGGTCGGCCAAATGAAATCAGCGAACTCAACACGACCAAAGCATTCGAATCTCTGTACAGAACCACAAAGCATAGCGAAGAAATTCACATCCTACGTTCTAGTGAACTGTCGCCTGAACAGCTGCTCGAACTGTACGCGCACTACGAACCATGGAAATGGAATCCAGCCCGCCGCATAGCAATTGAACAGGAAGGCAAATCACTCATGTATGATGGGTCTTACTTACGAACTTGGCAATACGACGAACTGTGGAGCTCGGATGAAGATCGCCACGACTCGTTCATCATGGAATGTGCACGTCAGCTACAATCGGAGTATCCCGGTGAATATTACAACGTACTGCGTCTCATTGGACAAGTATATGGAGAACTAGAACAGTACACAGGTGATACGTGGATTGAATACCGTGTAAAGGAACTGATCCGGCACGGAGAGCTCGCGTCCAAAGGGGATCTTGGGGACTGGCGGAAATATGAGATCGGGGTAATAGAAGATCATCGTACTATTCCTAACATAGATCGTGATGGACTTTGAAATAATCCTGATCTGATACTTACAAACCAAACGATAGAAAAACTGTGAAAAACAGTTGCTCTATCGTTTTTTTATTTCTCGAAAATAAAATGAAACTATATACACTAACCTACGTCTATACCGCGAACAAATACATAAAAACATTAAAAGACAGGGGAGATCAGACGATGAAAAAGAAATTATTAGGCGGGTTGTGTGCGCTACTACTGGCGTGCAGCCTACCTTTATCCGCAGCACACGCAGAAAGTAGCCAGCCGTTCAAGGATGTGCCGCCGTCAAAGCATTTTGCGGATGCAGTGAATGAGTTGGCTGAGCGTAACATCATAGGTGGCTATCCAGACGGGACGTTCAAGCCGGGGAATTCGATTACGCGAGGACAAGCAGCGGCGATTATTGCGAAGATGAGAGGTCTGGATACATCGGATGTAAAAGGACAGAAATTCAAAGATGTACCCGCGTCTCATGGTTTTTATAAAGCGATTGTGAAAATGGCGGAAGAAGGAATGATCGGTGGTTATCCGGACGGCAGTTTCAAACCGAATGAGCCGATTAAGCGTAAAAATATGGCTGCGATTCTTGTGAAAGCATTTGATTTACCACGTAGTGTGGATGTAAAAAACCCGTTCAAAGGGGAAGTCGGCATTACAAATGACGTACTTGTGATTTACCAGCTCGGCATTACTTCGGGTACATCTCCTACAACATTCAGCCCGAACGCATCGATTACACGAGGGCAAGCCGCGAAAATGCTTGCGGCGACAGAGCAAGTAATGATGAAGAATGCCGTGACAGTGGAAGTGGGCGATTTAGGATGGGATACCATCGAATCGATTCTCACAGATGAAGTGAATCCGGGCGTATTCCGAGCAGTGAAAGGGAAGAAAGATGGCATGCAAGATCAAGTTCAACTAATTCCGATCAAGGAAGGAAAAGGTGGATTTGTCATTGCGGGAAGAGCGGGAAATGAATGGATGTATCAGAAGTATTATGTTCATGTGAAAAAAGAGGGCAGCGATCTACGTTTGACGTTAGAAAAGACGGATGATTCACTGCCAACAGAGGTAGCGCTCAATACGAAATATAAAACGGTGGAAAATATAGCTCTCGCCAAAGTAGATGGTGAGAAAATCTCTGACAACGTAAAAATAGAAAGAAATGAATACAATTTTACGTATATTATGCTTGAAAAGCCAGGTGACTATATCGCGACAATCCGCTTTGCGAATGGAAAAGAAGTTCGATACAGTGTGACAGCTTTTGAAGTTAAGGACAGCTTTTTCTATGGCGCATATGCCATGGAAATAGGGCCGGCTGATTGAAGTGGGTATCAGGTTCCGACACAGCTTGGAAACTATTCAGAATTGTGTCGAAATTGTGCGTGTACCTGGTACCTTTTGTAATTCAACGAGTGGACAGTTAGGGGAAAGAGCTGTATGGATTGGTGAAACGTGTAAAAAAACTAAGTGAGTATACGAGGTCCCGAAACAATTCCTGATTGTTTCGGGACCTGTTTAATTTAAAGTAAGTACCAAGTCCCCACACAACTATGTAAGTGGAAATAATATATTTAAAAATGCCTATCCGGAATAGTGAAAATCCTCTTTTGGTTTTCTTAACATTGGAGTATTTTTTTCTGTGTTATGGAATTGGTTACTTATTCATTAGAAGAAAATCAACTAGACTGTATCGGCATATTATACAATGAACATCGATTACATTTGAATAGGAGAGATTGAGGTTAACGGCAAACGTACATTGTTGGATATGAAAATGGGAGATGTCAACGGGGATGGTATTTTGGACACCGTTTATTTGTATGGTCAGTTCGATGGGCCACCAGGTATTTATGCTGATAACATTACGATTGTGATACATGATGGACGGTCAACTAAAAGTACAACCGTCCATCTGAAAAATAACGCGGGCTATAATGCGCGCTTGTTTCTTGGGGATTTTAACAAAGATGGTGTCCTTGACATGATGGTAAGTATGGACATGGGCGGCAGTGGGGGATATCGTATTTTTTATATCTATTCCTTTAGAAATGACAGGTTACAGGAATTGTTCAACAGTGATCATTACGATGAAAAGTATGAATTCGAAGCACATTATGAGGATTTTTATAAAGTGCGTGTGGAAAGTTCACAGCTTAACGTTTTATTCATCATAGACATAGGTAACAGAGGCATTGATTATTTATCCCAGTTTTATAATGGTAATGGGATATTAAAAAATCCAGTTCAAGGCGGAGTTCTTGGGATAGGAGCCTTATTTCCAATTAATACAACAAACACTAATAATTATTTTGATTTATTAGCCATGCAACGTATTATTGGGCCAACTAATTCAGATACATTAGGATATGTTGAAAATCTATTGACGTGGCAAGATGTCGAATTTATTTCAAATCGACTGACTGTGTCTGTATTTGATGTGAATCTTAACTGAGGTGCTAGGTCCCAACGCAAATCGGAAACAATTCTGAATTGATCTGGATTTGTGTGCGAACCTGGTACCTTTAAAACTAATACTCCTCAGTATACTTTTTCTTAGCTTCATCGAAAATTTTAATTTGAGCAGAAAATGTTAGTGCATAGATCGTGATGACTATTGATAATAAGCTGACTCCATTAAATAAGGTGATGGAATCCTGGTTTTCTAGCCAAGCAAATAAACTTTTTAATGCCTGAGATTCTTCAAATTCTACTTTGGACTTCCACTTCTTCATACCAAATAAAGTGAAATATGCTATGAGTATGACAGATAATAAACTGTTCACAATGGTGATATTCAAATACTGCTTTTGTCTATCCAAGTCCATAGTTTTTGAGATTTCTTTCAAGCTCAATTCCTCTACTTCATCCTCATTGTTTTCCTTTTCTGAAGGAAACACTCGCTTAAGTACAAGGAAGTAAATGAAGTTAAATAAATAAATCAGTAAAATATATACCGCTGCCAGATAAGCAAAGAAGCCTATCACGTAGCCATATCCTGCTGCGTTTAAATTCGGAGTAAGTAAAGAATAAAAAGCGGCAATGGAGACTGTTAGAAAGAACGAGAGTGAAATTCCGTAATATTTTGGATAAGTTCTTTCCTTTTTATGTTTGCGATACCATATGGCTAAAAATAAGACGATCGCGAATACCATATAGAAAATAAATAAAATCGGTAATTTGCTATGAAAGGTCAAGCTTATTGGGACGGCAAAAAACATCAAGATATATAGTGGAATCTCCATACCACTCAATTTTCTAAAGTCTGCTAACTTCCAAGCTTTTCTCACTATCATCCCTCACTTGTACTAATAGGTAGTATATTCTTAACAATCGTTACCTTTAGTATATCAGTAAAGGAAGCACTACATATGGTTCTATTTTGAAACGGGTACCAGGTCCTGACACAATTCAGAAACTATTCTGAATTGTGTTGAAGTTGTGTGCGGACCTGGTACCGTCTACGAAAAAACAGCGCATTTCTTGTTTACACACAAGAAATGCGCTGTTTCCATTTACTTCTCTTCAATTAACCCACTATCCACCAAGAATTCCTTGGCGACGAGTTCAACCATAATACCGTCATTATCGACTTTTCCATTCATGACTTGCATGGTTTCTTCATCGATTTTACCTTCGAGAAGGCCGAGAATTTCTTTAAGTTCTGGGTATTCTTTGAGTGTTTCATCCCGTACTAACGGCAGTGCGTGGTAGGGAGGGAAGTACGATTTGTCATCTTCTAACACGCGTAGATTCGCAATCGCCAGCTGTCCATCTGTCGTGTAGGAGTTAATAACATCTACTTCATTTGCACCAATCGCGCGATACATCATGCCGTGGTCCATTCCTTTGACATCTTTAAACGCAATGTCATATTCCGTTTGGAAACCAGGTAATCCATCTGGCCGGTCAATAAATTCGAACACTGCGCCCAATGTAAAGTCTTTCGAAACTTTAGCGAAATCACTAAACGTCACAAGGCCGAGCTCTTCAGCTTTCGCCTCATCCAATGCTAGTGTATACGTATTATTGAATCCGAACGTACCGAGTGCGGTGATATGGTCACCTGCGACAAGTCTTTTGGTCGTTGCTAATGTTTCTTCAGCTGTCCCGGGTTCTTCGTGGTAATACGTTACCACAATAGTTCCCGTATAGTCAGGGATGACATCGATATGGTCATTTGTCATGGCGTTCCAAACGACCGACGAGCCACCCAGGTTTTCTTTGTAGAGAATATCTATACCTAATCTATCCTCAATTAATTGTCCCATTATGTGAGACAAAATAATACTTTCGGTATTATTCCGGGAACCGAGTCTAAGTGAATCTTTTTCATTGAATATACAGCCTGAAAGTAGGCTGGCCAGTAAGATTGTGACAAGTAATAGTGTAAGTTTGTTTTTTAACATCATTTCAATCCTTCCGGCGTCGTCCAACGTTCAACGGCGCTAAAGAACGTTTCAAGGGCAATCGCAAGGATCGCCGCTGGAATGGCTCCAAGTAAAATCAATCCGTCAATTCCACGTGTAATTCCGAGGAAAATGAAGTCGCCGAGCCCACCTGCTCCGATGAATGCTGCCAGTGTCGCGTTACCGACGTTAATGACCGCAGCTGTTCGAATTCCGGCCATAATAATAGGGACTGCAAGAGGCAATTCTACTTTAAACAAAATTTGCATGCTCGTCATACCCATACCTCTCGCGGCTTCGATTGTAGCTGGATCCACGTCTTTAATTCCCGTGTATGTGTTTCGCATAATAGGCAGTAAAGAGTAAAGGAATAACGCAGCAATTGCGGTTTTCACGCCAATTCCGAAGATAGGAATCATAAAACCCAGTACAGCTAAACTAGGGATGGTTTGCATGATGCCTGCCGCGCCAAGGACTCCAGTTTTAAGTTTTGGTACGCGCGTAATGAGAATCCCGAGCGTTACAGCAATGAGCACCGCGAGGATCATCGAGAAGAATACGAGTTGAATATGGATGGACGTTGCTTCGAGCACTTCCGGCCAGCGCAATTTGGTTTGTTCCACTAGTTGTTGCCATATATTTAAATCATTCATGTAGATCGGCCCCCTTATCTGTCCATTGACTAGACATCGCAGAGAGTAAGGAGCCGCGGTTGACGAGTCCTACCAGTGTATGATGTTCATCAACAATTGGAATCATGCCGAACGGTGAGGTATCCATCATGATAATGGCATCTTTCGCTGTTGCCGTATCCACTAAAAAAGGTACGGCTGGCTTCATCACTTCATCAATGGTTTTAATGCCATCTACATTTTTAATTAAATCGTAAGCAGAAACAATCCCGAGTAGCTTCTTATGATCATCTATGACGAGAAGATCTGTTATTTTTCGTTGACGTATAAGCGAAATGGCTCGTTCTGGAGAAATGTTGGAACGGGTAGTGACAACTTTCTCTGCCATTATTTCCGTAACAGGCATCAGTTCAGGGTTTTGGATAATTCGATGCTTACCCATAAATTCTTCTACAAAGCCGTGAGCGGGTTCGTGTAGTAATTTCTCTGGAGTGTCTAACTGAAGTAAATTGCCGTCTTTCATAATAGCAATACGATCGCCCATCTTTAACGCTTCGTCCATGTCGTGTGTAACAAAGACAATGGTCTTCTTTAACTTTTTGTGTAGCTTAAGTAATTCTTCTTGCAGCTGTTCACGTGTAATGGGATCAAGTGCACTGAATGGTTCATCCATTAAAATAACATCCGGATCTGCTGCAAGCGCTCTCGCAATGCCGACACGTTGTTGTTGTCCACCTGATAATTCTTTCGGATAACGTGTAGCATATATTTCGGGATCAAGCCCGACTAGTTCAAGTAATTCTATTACACGTGTTTTAATTTCTTTTTCATCCCAATTTTTGAGTTGGGGTACAATAGAAATATTCTTTTCAATCGTATAATGAGGAAAAAGACCGATTTGCTGAATGACATAACCAATATTTCTGCGGAGTTCAGCGGCGTTGTAAGATTTGATATCTTTGCCGTTGATAGAAATTTTCCCACTGGTGTGTGGAATAATCCGGTTAATCATTTTCATTGTAGTAGACTTGCCTGAACCACTAGGTCCTATCAGAACTAGTAATTCACCTTCAGCAATCTCGAAGTTGACAGATTTCACGGCTTGAAATCCACCTTCGTACACTTTGGTAACGTTTTCAAACTTAAGCATAAGTACCTCCTGTATGTAATTAAAAGCAAATCCGGATTTCTCTAATCTTTTAGAAATTAGGATTTAAAAAATAGACGTCACTCCTTAATAAATTAAGAAAGTCGTCTGAGATAATATCTTAACATATTAGTAAAGTTTGTTCAAGAATTGATTAGGTGCCAGGTCCCAACACAAATCATATACAATTCTGAATAGTTCTGTAATTGTGTATGGACCTGGTACCTTTTGTATTTGATTTCACGAGTAAATACGTATAAAATATACTTCTGTACTCTTATAAAATACTGAAGAGGTACGAGTGTACATATGAATAAATGTTTTAGTGGAGGGTCTTTATGAAATATAGAATTAGTAATAAGCAAGTATTCGAGCAAGCACAGTTGCGATCGGTGTCTGATGTGCCATTCACTGAAGAAGAACTTCAAAACGGTATGAAGTTGGCGGTCGCTAAGGAAGATTCTACATTGGCGCTATATTTAGTAGAGGTTGACGGTCAAAAGAAATTTGAAGTTCGTTGGGATGATTCGCACGAGCTTTTCACCGGCTGGTATTCGGCGTGGGAAAATTTCACGTGGTGTTTAGATATCGTAGGGGACTGATTTCACAGATAGTTGTGTACAAAACTATGCATCCAAATACTCTAAAAAAGACTCCGCAGGTTTATGCAAACTGGCGGAGTTTTTTGTGTTTTCAAGGTACCAGGTCCCCACACAATTCGGAAACAATTCAGAATTGTACGAGAGTTGTGTGGGGACCTGGTACCGTTCGCAGGTACCGTTCGCAACCGTTTTCGTTCCCCTGGTACCGTTTCCAGTCCCCAAAAAAGCCACACAAACATATGCTAATACAAAAGAAAAAGTTTGTGCTACTGACAAGGGGAGAGGAGCTACTAGTTCATGGCTACGAAACCGCAACAATTAAAAAGAGGCGACACAGTAGGCGTTGTGACGCTTGGAAGTCCGCTGGCGGCTAATCGCATTACGGAAGGGATTCGGATGTTGCAAGGAATGGGATATAAAGTCGTGGTGGGAGAGCATGTGTATTCCGCTAATGGATTTCTTGCAGCGACTCCTCGGCAAAGGGCTTCGGACTTAATGAAGATGTTTAAAAATCCAGAAGTGAAATGGATTTTACCTACTCGCGGTGGAGTCGGGGTGGCAGGGATTTTACCATTTCTGGATTTCAACGTCATTAAGCAAAATCCTAAAATTGTTTCGGGATATAGCGACATCACGATTTTATTAAATGTATTGTTTGAATACGCTGATCTTATCAGTTTTCAAAGTTTGTTATTGTTAGACTTTAGTCCAGGAACGCCTTCATATAATTTCAATCAATTCTTTACAGCGACATCAAATGTTAAGGCGCCTTGGCAGATTATGAATCCGTCTGAAGTTCCGTTGATTGGATTAGTTCCAGGAAACGTTACAGGACCGATTGTAGGCGGGAATCTCACGTCATTCGTGGGCACATTAGGCACATCGTTTGAGATTAATACAGAAGGCCGAATTCTTCTGTTGGAAGAAACGCACGAGCCGGTCAATACGGTGTATCGATACTTAAATCACTTGGCGATGGCAGGGAAATTTGATGATTGTGTAGGCATCATTATGGGACAATGCACGAACTGTCAATCTGCCTACGGGAAAAGCTACGAAGATTTGATCAATGAATTTCTAGTTCCACTAGGCAAACCTTTATTGACCAACCTAGCCAGCGCACATAGTTTCTATAAAGCCACAGTTCCTATTGGGGCGAGTGTTCGGATGGATACGGTGAATCGAACGTTGACGGTGATGGAGCCAGTAGTAAAGTAGGTGTCACGTCCATATACAATTCATTCACATACATTATTTATTTTTTACTATTATCCGTAAGATTTAGGGTATACTAATAAAGTAAGAAGGTCTGTTTGGTAAAATAAGGTAACGTGTATAAGTTGAATAGATGTTCTCTCAAGACGACAAGAATAGTAGGTGAATCATATGGGAAAGTATCAATTGGATAGCAAAGGCAAGGCGTCTGTAGCGAAGTATCATGAAAAGAACAAGCCAGCGCTATTTGATAAAAAGAAGCATCTTGAAAAAATACGTACGGCGTATTTGGAAAAAAAGCAAAAACAAGCAGATGAATAAGTGAGATTAAGTGCTCGTATAACTCGAGAACTATTTTGAATGGTACTGGCACGGATCATATGCATACATGGAGAACTCTCAGCATTTATTGCTTGGAGTTTTTTGTATTCATCTAACACAATCGTTAGGGAAATATGTTATAAACGATCCGATTTAATATCGTAAATCCATAATTATTGTTATGATGTGTTTATATTCTGAAGAAAAGATAGTTGCCATCAGAAAATACTTAAGAAGGTGTGAATTCCATTGAATCTTTTAAATGTTAGAAAAGGCCAATTTGTTTATTACCAAAATAAGCTGCATCAAGTCTACTCTGTGAAAGCTTTTTTTAAGCAGTCGGTTCACTTGGTTCGACTAGAAGATTTTGAACAACAACTGGCAACGGCTAAAGAAATTACTTTGTATAAACCAAAACATATGGACAGTTTTGTAGTGAATCATAAACGATATACATTGCATAAAGATGAGAAGGCTAAAGTAGGCGATTATATTTTAATCATCAACCCTCAGCCAGATTCTTTAGATTATCACTATCTCCACGCGATTGAAATGGTGTCTTCCATTGAACGAAACGGCGTCATCAGCAATAAATCCAATGGAATTAAACATAATGAATATTGGGTGATGATCCCTGGGTTTAAGGAAGGCGCGAATATTATTGATTTGGAAGTACCAGATGTCAATTATATAACTGAACATGGAAACGAACAGTTGGAAATCCTCACACCTGAAGCGCATATACCTAAAGTAGGTGATGTCTACCAATCTAACAACAGTGTTCCCCCTCTACAGGCGATGGTTATCGCAGTACAAGGCGAAACACTTTATTTAGGCGGAGATATTGAAGTGAAAATGAATGAATTGACGGATAGTAATTCATGGAGTTTAGTTCACAGCATACCGAGTCTGTAATCTCAGGTAAGTGCCAAACAATAAAAAGAGTGGACCAGGTTTCCTACCTGATCCACTTTTTCTATAATTTATATAAATTACTGTTGCATATTACCCGCGGTATATCCGCCATCTACTGCAAGTGTTACACCACTAATGGATCTTGCAAGGTCTGAGCATAGGAATACGACGGCATTTGCTTGTTCTTCTGCGGTAGACATTCTTCCAGCTGGAAGGGATGCAAGTACTGCCTCGTATTGTGCAGTGGAAGTTTTAGACCAGTTTTCAATCGCTGGTGTAATCGTAGCACCTGGAGCGATTGAGTTAATCGTAATTCCTTTTTGACCGTATTCCAATGCAACTGACTTAGTTAAACCGGTAATAGCATGTTTGGATGCAGTATATGGTGCCATATTTGGAGAGCCTTGAAGACCCGAACCTGATGATGTGTTGACGATTGCACCACCGCCAGTTTTCAGCATAGCATTTACTTCATGCTTGATGCAGTAAAATGTGCCGTACAAATTGACTTTCAATGTAATATCCCAGTCTTTTGAATCCAATTCACCAATTGGCTTTTGCCCTTTGTTAATGCCCGCATTGTTATGGGCAAAGTCGAGCTTGCCAAATGTTTCAACCGTTTTATTGACGAGTTGAATTACTTGCTCCTCGTCACTTACGTCACATTTGAAAAAGGCTGCTTCACCGCCAAGGTCTTTAATAATTTGTACAGTTTCGTGCCCTGTTTCTTCACTCACATCTGAAATCATGACTTTCGCACCCGCTTTTGCCAATGCGACTGCAGTTGCTCTACCTATTCCTGACCCCGATGCTGTAACTAATCCTGCTTTACCTTCCATAATTCCTATCATGAAAACACTCCTTTTATGTCAGTATTTATTAATTTGTACAAGGCCAATATACGCCCTAATTAAAGTTGAATCAACTATATAGTTTAATGTCTAACTAAGCGAAGTATACTACGTGCCAATAAAATGTTAAAACCATGTTGAATGGATGTAGCACAGCTGGCAAATGTGATCTACCTTTTAGAAGGTGAGGAAAAAGCAATAAGGGAAAAGCTTCAAAAAGCTTTTCCCTTATTTGAGTTACTTACTACTGCTAGTCGAGACGGGGAAAATGATCTGATCATTGACTATCGTTTCATGTACACGGATATCCTTGATTTTTTCAGGCTTGACCGTTAGTGGATTTTCATCCAAAATCACGAAATCTGCTAGTTTTCCGACTTCAATTGAACCTTTCTTCTGTTCTTCGAAGTTTTGCCAAGCCGCATCGCTTGTTACGGACTTGAGTGCTTGCATAGGCGTGATTCGTTGTTCAGGACCAATGATTTCACCACTTCTTGATGTCCTGTTTACTGCTGACCAAATAGCCTGTAGCGGAGACATCGGCACAACGAATGTATCTAAATGGATAGAAAACTTGATGTCTCTGTCAATTGTTGATTGGAGAGGGCTCATCCTAGAAGCGCGCTCTGGGCCCATAAATGTGTCTCGATGCTGATCACCCCAATAATACGTGTGGGAGACGAAGTAGGAAGGTGTGATCCCGAGCTCTTTCATGGAATCCAGCTGATCTTCTCTAGCCATTTGTGCATGTTCGATTCTATGGCGGGCATCAGGGCGCGGAAATTCTTCTTGAGCGATCCGGTATGCTTCAATAATATCGTCAATGGCCGCATCGCCATTTCCGTGAACTGCAATTTGGTATCCAGCTTGATGGAGAGTTTTTACGCGTTCGATCAGTACTTCTTTATCCATTCCAGGATACCCTTTATAATCAGGGTCATTAGCAGGTGTCTTATGATAGGGTTCTGTTAAATACCCCGTGTACCCTTGGATAGAACCATCATAAGAAATTTTTACTGGTCCCAGTTTGAACCTGTCGCTACCGAATCCTGTTGTGAATCCACCTTCTTCACCAGGCGATATCATTCCACCCCAGCCAGCTCCCATGGCGGTGATTCGAATAGGAATTACATTGCGTTCTATAAGATTTTGAAGGTTTCTCATAGCAGATTTATCTACACCGGCAATAATGGAAGTCGTCACACCTGCTGAGGCATATTGTTCCACTGCATGAATTGTAGCGCTTTCATTTTGTTCTTGTGTAATAGGAGGAATGATCTTGCTCACTAGATCCGTCGCATGCTCCTCTAAAATTCCATTTGGTTCTCCTGTTTTCGGATCTCTGACTATCGTGCCGCCTTTAGGGTCGGCTGTTTCTTTCGTAATTCCTGCCAATTGTAAAGCTTTCGAATTTACGACAGCTAAATGGCCGGATGAATGCATGATGTGGATGGGATGCGTAGTTGAAATCTTATCCAAATCCTCGCGTGTCGGATGTCTTCCTTCTTTCATAAGCGTTTGATCATATCCTTGACCTTGTATCCAATCACCTTCTGCAGCATCTTTCCCCCACTCTTTCATAACATCAATCAAATCTGCGATGCTAGTAATCTCGCCGACGGGTGGGCTGTTCAAATCAGCAAAGACGATGTCATGTAATCCGGAAGCCGGGAAATGACTATGCGTATCATAAAATCCGGGAAGTATCGTTTTTCCTTTTAAGTCTTTCATGACGGTATCCCGTCCTTGCAATTGACTCATCTCTTTGTCAGTACCGACTGCAATGACTTTGCCGTTTTTTACAGCGATGGCTTCAGCCGAGGATTCATCGCTGTCCATCGTCAAGACGGTTCCGTTATGGTAGATGGTGTCGGGAGCAAGAGGGTCCAATTTTTTCGGCAAAGTATTTGCAGAAAGACCTACTAGAATTACACTAGCGAGTACAAGCGTGGTGGTGATCATCAGTTTGTTAGCCATAATCCATCCTCTTTTCCATATATGTAAGTAAGTTTCTGCTTTTTATCCATTTTCTCCTTTCCTGGAAAAAATATCTTGCTAGTAATAATTTACAGACAATTCTATATATTGTCAACGGTCAAGATGTACTATGATTGTGAGTAGCGTGGTGATTTGTTATGTGGAAGTGTGAATCGAATAGTTCTTTCAACCGATTCACAATGGTTGAGCAGTTCCTACCTTTTATTTACAATAATACATACTATTAAGCTGTAAGCATGCATATAATTTACATGCAAGCTTAAAGGCAACTAGATTACTAGACCGGTGGAGTTGCCTACATATAAGCATAGGAAGTCATAAACAAAGGGGGATTTTTATGAAGTGGGATTACGAATATGATGTAATTGTAGTCGGTTCTGGAGCATCTGGGTTTACGGCCGCGATCACAGGAAAGAAAGAGGGCTTGAAGACGATCCTAATTGAAAAGGAGTCACGATTCGGAGGGGCGTCGGCACTTTCGGGAGGCGGGATATGGATTCCGAACAACCGCTATTTGGTCGAAGGTGGAGTAAAGGACAGTTTTCAAGAGGCCAAGACGTATTTGGACGCGACGGTCGGCGACAACACTTCGGACGAGATGAAAGAGACCTATTTGAATAAAGGGATCGAGATGCTTGACTATCTCCATGAAACTTCCGAGCATATGCGGTTTACGTATGCAAAAGACTACTCGGACTACTATCCTCATTTGGCAGGCGGAAAGGGAGAAGGGCGTTCCATTGAGCCCACGGTCTTTAACCTCAATCAGCTAGGCGATTGGAGAGAGCGGATGAAGCCGCCCGCGATGGATACGAAAGGATTTGTCATGACAGGTCAAGATTTCCGTCATATTAATATGATTACTAGAACGTGGAAAGGAAAGACGAGAAGTCTGACGCTCGGTTGGCGTCTAGTCAAGCACTTGATTTTTAGAGCCAACTATTCAGCTTTGGGCCAAGCGTTGATCGGTAGACTCGCGTTGACGTACAAAGAATTGGGTGGCGAGCTTTGGCTAGATAGCCCGTTCATCGATTTTATTATTGAAGACGATTTAATTGTCGGTATTACGATTATGAAAGATGGCAAGGAGACGCGTGTGAAGGCATCGAAAGGAGTCATTTTCGCGTCGGGTGGTTTCTCTCAGAAGCAATCGTATCGTGAGAAGTATCTTCCAGCTCCGACGGATAAAAATTGGACATCCTCTCCACCAGGACAAACGGGAGATTTATTGGATCCAGCCGAGAAGCTTGGCGCGAAATTCGGCTTCATGGACAAAGTTTGGGGAGCGCCATCTATCATTGATCATACAGGAATGCCTTTCTTCTTAGTGGCTGACCGGGCAATTCCATCGATGATTATCACAGATCAAGACGGGAACCGCTATATCAATGAGCCGACGCCATATCACGAATTTGTGGATACGATGTATGCACACAATGACAGAACCGACGGAAAGGCCATTTATTCGTGGATCATCCTCGATCATAAAGCGAAGAAACGGCATTTATTTGCGGGATTGTTTCCGGGACAGGATTTTCCTAAAGCCTATTATGAACACGGTGTGGTTCTAAAAAGCGACACGATTGCAGGATTGGAAGAGAAATTAGCGATACCGAATGGAAATCTCGTGAAGACAGTGGATCGGTTCAATGGCTTTGCGGAGACAGGAAAGGATTTGGATTTCCATAGAGGTGAAACCCAGCATGATCTGTATTACGGCGATCCTACGCTGAAAAATCCCAACTTAGATGAGCTGAACAAAGGGCCATTCTACGGATTAAAAATATATCCCGGTGATATTGGAACAAAAGGCGGAGTCGTCATGGATACTCAAGCCCGCGTATTGAAAGAGGATGGCACGCCAATCAAAGGACTGTATGCATGCGGCAATTGCTCAGCTGCTGTCATGGGAGAATCCTACCCGGGACCTGGTGCGACAATCGGACCTGGAATGACATTCGGTTATATCGCAGCCCTTCATTGCAAAGGGAACTAGTGGTATGGAGCTGTGCGACAAGATAAAGTGCCAAGTCATCACAAAATTGGCTTAGGAGAGGCATTATGTATGCTTCTCTATTTGCTATAGCGTGACTCTAGTAAAACAGACTGTGAAGAAATTACCCGGAAGTATAAAAAATCATACAGGATACTTGCGTCAAGTTGAGTTCAGAGCATGGTCTTGCGCAGTGGGTATAGAGATAAGAAATCAGTATCGCTTTTAATCGGGATTAACCGATTACTGGATGAAATGATAGACTTATAAGTTCAATGGATATAGACTGAGTTAACAGAAAAATCTGTATGAAAATTAAGGATAGGGGAGGGGTAGTATGAAACTGTTAACTAGATGGTCTAACACATTAATGGAGCGGTATTTACCAGACCCGTATATTTTCGTTGCTATTTTAACGCTGGTTGTATTCGCGCTCGGTCTTGGATTCACCGATTCGGGTCCACTCGACATGATTGTTCATTGGGGAGATGGCTTCTGGGGGCTGTTATCGTTCACGATGCAAATGGTGATCGTGCTAGTTGCGGGATACGTTTTGGCTATTAGCCCTATATTCAAGAAACTATTGAGCACGCTGGCAGGGGTTGCAAAATCTCCTGGCTCCGCAATTATACTTGTTTCCGTTGTCGCACTGATCGCTTGTTGGATTAACTGGGGGTTCGGTCTGGTCATTGGTGCCCTTTTCGCGAAGGAAATTGCAAAGAAAGTACCCAATGTTGACTACCGTCTTTTAATTGCAAGTGCTTATTCCGGTATGATTATTTGGCATGGTGGTCTAGGTGGAACCATTCCACTTTCGATCGCGACTGCAGATCATCCATTCGCTGACATAATGGGTGTCGTTCGCACATCTGAAACGATCTTTTCAACGTATAATATGATTATTGTCGTGGCGCTACTCATTGCCATTCCGATTTTGAATCGTTTTATGATGCCAAAGCCTGAAGATACCGTTACTGTCGATCCGAAACTATTAGAAGAACATATTGAAGTGGAGAAAAGTACAGATAACACGCCGGCTAGCAGACTGGAAAACAGTGTAAGTATTTCCATGCTGATCGGCGCACTCGGTCTCATTTATCTCATTCAGCATTTCCTAACCAAAGGATTCGATTTAAACTTAAACATTGTGAATTTTATTTTCCTAGTACTCGGCATTATTTTCCACGGGACACCGAAACGTTTTCTTGCCGCGGTTACAACTGCAGTTAAAACAGCCGGTGGCATCATCATCCAATTCCCGTTCTATGCAGGAATTATGGGCATGATGGTTGCTTCAGGACTTGCTGGCGTCATGTCCGAATGGTTTGTTTCCATTTCGACGGCAAGTACGTTTCCATTGTTTACGTTCTATGCGGCGGGCCTGGTGAACTTTTTTGTACCATCGGGTGGCGGTCAGTGGGCAGTGCAAGCTCCTATCATGCTCGATGCCGCGCAAACACTTGGCGTTAGCTATTCAAAAACAGCTATGGCTATTGCGTGGGGCGATGCATGGACCAACATGATTCAACCGTTCTGGGCTTTGCCAGCACTCGCCATCGCGGGACTTCGCGCAAAGGATATTATGGGCTACTGTCTTTTCATACTGTTAGTGAGTGGCGTTATTATTAGTATCGGTTTGTATTTCTTCTAAGTGAACTTGAAACGACTGGGCTAGTGTCCAGTCGTTTTTTAGTGGTGTGCAGGGAGTTTGCTGCATAGAAACGGAGGGATCAAGGGCTACTGTATTCCTGACGTAACAGAATGTTTCCCATTTCAGCTATCAATCGTTATACTAGAAAAGACGGAACGAATATACGTTCTGGATTCGACCGTACACTATACAGCTAGAGAGGTTTACATATGAAAGGCACTTCACATTTATTTATCGGCACAGCGGTCGGCGCCATTGCGGGATACGCTGTGCAGCCGGACATCCAGACTGCGTTGATTGGCGCGGCAGTCGGCGGAATATCCGGAGTCGTTCCGGATCTCGATACGAACGGACTCGCGAGCAACAGCATCACACTTAGTAAGAAAGTTAGCAAATGGCTCATGGAAACTGCTGGCATCGTTATTCTGCTGACACTCATCTATCAAGTATTTACAGAAGGACTGAGCCAAGATATTTATCTGTATGGAGGTATCGGACTTCTGTTGCTCATTGTGTCGCGACTCATCACACAGCGACGGATGCTCACCATTACCGGTATCCTCGTCATGCTTCTCGGATTTGTCCTTGACCAGTCGCTAGGTATTTTACTCGCTGGTAGTTATATTATTATTGCGTCGTTCTTGCCACATAGATCGTATACGCATTCTATTATAGGGATTGTTTTTTATGCGTATATTTTGAAGCATTTGTATATGCAGTGGCCGATCGACGGTCTGGTTGCTGCAGGGCTTGCTGGGTATGTTAGTCATCTGCTTGCGGATATGAAGATTCTTCCTGTTAATCGGCGCGGGGTTAAATGGTTTTTGCCTTTGTGGAATCGGGAGTTTTGAGGTCCCGACACAATGACAATATGTAGTTTTATTCTATAGTCATATTATTTACACAAAAAAACGCGATGAACAAACCATCGCGTTTTTATAGTTTACGGTTGGATAAGTACTTTGATACAACCGTCTTCTTTCTTATCAAAAATTGCATATGCATCTGCAGCATCTTCCAATTTTACTTTGTGGGTAATAATATCTGTCGGATCGAATTCTTTTGCTTCGATTTTTTTATATAGCTCAGGCATTAAGTGAATAACGGGTGCTTGTCCCATTTTTAAGGAAACGTTGCGTGTGAAGAAATCGCCAAGTGGGAAGTTGTTCGCATCCGTCGCATAGACACCCGTTAATTGCACCGTACCGAACTTCCGTACCACTTGTGACGCTGTGATAATCGGGCTAATTGTACCGAATTGGTTATCTCCACTGGACCCAAATGTTTCATCTGGTTGCACTGTTCCATCCATACCTACACAATCAATGACGACGTCTGCGCCGCCTTTCGTTTCTTCATGCAATAATTTGCCAATATCGTCATGTTCTTTAAAATTATAGGTTTCTACTTTATTAGTCTTTTCCGCATGCTTCAAGCGATAATCGACATGGTCTACCGAAATGACTCGTTTGGCACCTTGCATCCATGCAAATTTTTGTGCCATTAATCCAATTGGACCGGAGCCTAAAATAATGGCTGTATCGCCTTTTTTCAAGCCGCTATGAAGGACACTCCAATAGGCTGTAGGAATGACATCAGATAATAAAGCGAGATGCTCATCGTCTAGCTCGCTATTTTCTGGAACTTTAAATGACGTGAAGTCCGCATATGGAACACGTAAATATTCGGCTTGGCCACCTGGGAAGTTTCCATTTGGCTCAGCAAATCCGAATAGTCCTCCAACTTCTCCATGTGGATTGGATTCATCACATTGACTTTCCATTTCATGTTGGCAGAAGAAACATTCACCGCACCCTATATTAAACGGAATGACGACCCGGTCGCCTTTCTTTACGGTTTTCACTTCAGAACCTACTTCTTCGACAATCCCCATCGGCTCATGACCCACTACATAATCTTGCTCGGGCACAATCCCGCCATGATACAGATGCAAATCCGATCCACAAATACCACTTGTCGTAATGCGTACGATTACATCACTAGTTTCTTGGATACTCGGAGCTTTCACTTCTTTAGTGACCATCGACTTCTTTCCTTGAAATGTTACTGCTTTCATACCATCACATCCTTTTTGCGTTGTATTTATTTTGTACCCGTCTACTTTCTATGTAAACTACATAAGTAGGAATATGATGATTGATACCTAGTAGATGAAGGAATTATAAACATAACGATGTAAGTATGTTAAAAGAAGTGCTATAAAGGGAAGTGAACAATAAGGAGGGATTCATTCATGTTACAAGAAAGCGAATTGAAGCATGTACAACGATCTGTCGAATTAGCAGAAATGGCGCTACGTAAAGGAGATCAGCCATTTGGTTCGGTATTGGTTTCAGCGAGTGGTGAAGTGTTAGCTGAAGACCATAATCGTACAAGTGGTGGCGACCCGACGCAGCATCCGGAATTTGCTTTAGCACGATGGGCGGCAGATCATATGGACGCGGAAGACAGGGCGAAAGCGACAGTATTTACGTCAGGTGAACATTGCCCGATGTGTGCGACAGCGCATGGTTTAGTCGGTTTGGGACGAATTGTCTATGCGAGTTCATCGAAACAGTTAATGCAGTGGAAGAAAGAAATGGGTGTAACTACGCCTGCTCCTGTAAAGAGTTATCCAATTCAAGAAATGGTGCCTGCTATCGAAGTAGTGGGGCCAGTAGAAGGGTATGCGGAGCAAGTGCGAGAGTTGCAACGGCAGTACTATCAGAAGAATAATTGAAGTAGATTATGGGAAGAGAGCCGTTTGTTTTGGCTCTCTTCGCATAATAATAAATAAACCTTTTTTCAAAATTACAGAATCAAGGATTGAATTACAAACAGGTGAGGTGGTATCCTTCATGTGTAATAATAATCTCTGTGTTATGATAGCAGGATAAAGTAAAACTTGTCGGTGGAAAGGGAAAAGCGTCTCCAAACCACAAATTAACTATGTAACAAGGGGAGGAATCATAAAGTGATTATTCATCCAATCAACGCCTTTTCTGATAATTATATATGGTGCATTCAAGAAGAAACAGAGGTAGTGGTGGTGGATCCAGGTGAAGCGAAAGGTGTTCTTGATTACCTGGAAAAAAAGCAGCTTCGTTTGGCGGCCATTCTTTTAACTCATATGCATGAAGATCATACTGGCGGGGTACGGGAGATTCTAGCGAGTCATCCCGAAAGTCTTGTTTATGGACCGAAAGAAACGAAAGACTTGGTGAATAGAGTTGTAAAGGAAGAGGACTCCTTTAACTTGTTGAGCCAAACTGTCCAAGTCTACGAATCAGGAGGTCATACGCATGGCCATATCAGTTTTTTAATGGGAAATCATCTCTTTTGCGGGGATGCCTTGTTTTCAGCAGGATGTGGTCGGGTATTTACCGGCGATTACGAATCTCAATATGAAACTTTGCAGAAATTTAAGCGCTTGGATGATGATATACAAGTTTATCCGGGTCACGAGTATACCGAAACTAATTTACGTTTTGCATACGAAATGCATCCCGATCATAAAAAAATCTCCAACTCATTGGATGAAGTTCGGGAATTGCGTGCGAAAGGACAGCCAACGCTTCCGACAACGATCGGCAGGGAGAAGGAAATTAACCTCTTTCTGCAAGCGGAAACATTGGAAGACTTTATCGAATTACGTAACGCGCGTGATAACTTTTAGGATAACTAACTTTATGCAATCGCATAAAGTGTACTGATATGGTATCTATGATAAGATTAAGTCAATAAAATCATGGAGGATGATAGTGATGAACCAAGTACTCGTTGAAATTTGTTTACGCGTTAGAGACATTGATGCTACCTTAGATTTTTATACGGAGCTTTTTGATTTTGAAGTAGCCAGTCGCAGAGAATTCCCTGAGCATAAATTTGATTTGATCTACCTAAATTCACCAGGTTCTTCCGTACAAATAGAACTTACGTATAATTATGATGCAGAACCATATGTTATAGGAAATGGTTTCAGTCATTTAGGCGTAACAGTAGATGATTTAGAAAAAATGCATGAAATTTGTAAAGCTTCTTCTTATGAAACAGGTGACTTGAAAGGACTTGCAGGTGGAACACCTTCTTACTTCTTTGTTACTGACCCTGATGGCTATAGAATCGAAGTTAAGCGTAAGCACTAAAAAGTTCTACATACAATACTGATTGTAAAAAGCCTAACCTCCAGCCTCTACTTACAAAATAGAGATCGAGGTGTAGGCTTTTATTTTGGTTCTATAATACATGTTGGGGTCTTTGTATTTATGAATTCTGAGATTTTTATCTGAATGTCAGGAGAAGGACTTAGATTTTCCAGATGAGGATTATGCAGCACTCTTCTAAATTCTTTTGATTCGAGATTCAATTTCAAAAGCCGTTCTTCGTTGCGGCTCTACTGATTCACCTAGTCGCTCCGGCTGTAGCGAAGATCAACATTTCGATTAACGACTTTACCAAATGTTCTTTATTACGCGGATCATCATTCTTGGGATAAACATCAAGACGTTCCAAGCCACTTCAAATAAGATGGAATCCCTAAGCTCAATTAGGATATCTTTAAAAAAGCCGTTTCGTTTTTTTCTATTATTTTTCATCTACTAAACCTCAATAACTCATTTTTTTGTATTTTAATCCACTCTTGGTTGTAACAAATATATGGTTCGCCATTAAACTCTTGTTTTATTATATATATTTATCCACAGGCAAAGTCCCAACCTTTTTACTACTATTCTATCCTTTAGTTGAATTAGAAAAAGAGCTGTCTTAGCAGCTCAATGATCTTCAAGTATAGCACCTGTTTAGGGAACAAAAGTCTACTATTTTAAGACCGATGTTTTTTTAACTTCTGCTGTAAGTACTCTTTTGATTTTCCTTTAGGAATACTTAGGGTTTCCCAGTTCTCGTCTTTTAATTGCTTACCAATATGAACAATCTGCCCAACATGATAAGCGTAATGAGCCATTTGTCTTTCAATTGCTTCTAGCACAGTGTGTTTCTCACCCCGAATGGTTATATTTTTTAATAAATCATGGCTTTCTAATCCATTCAATGTATCAAGAAGCGTGTTCCATCCTTTATCCCAAATAGTTATCATTTCCTGTTTTGAGGAGATGTCATCCTCGAATTCCTGATCACGATTTCTGGAAGATTTCTCTCCATCTGATGTTAAAAAATCAGACCATCTAGATATCATATTTCCGCTTAAATGTTTTGCGATAATTGCAATGCTATTTGAAGCTTCGTTTAATTTCCAGTGTATGTCCTCATCTGATAATTGGCTTATTGTTTTATCTCCAAGACTTTTAACGCTTTCAAATCTTTCTTGTACAATCTTCAAGTATTCATATCCAATACTCATAAATATGCCCCCTTGTTTTTATACAACAATCTGGCCTTATTGTGGAAAATCCTTCTTCAGTTATCGCGCCCGATTCTTTCTTAATAAAGGTATTTTTCTATAAAGAAAGTACGATAGTGCCAATTGAACAATAAACCAGACCAATAGTAAATACATTACTTTTTCTAATTCTACAATCAAAACTAAAGCAGTATTAGGTATAGAAAAAACAACAGATATAAACATTAATTTCCACGATTTCTTTTTAAAAGCATAAAATGCAAACAAAATTGATAAAGCTAATAAAACCCACAAGCCTATGAAAACATACCAAAAGAAGATAAAATCAATCATTTTCACACCTCACAACACAGAAATAACACAACGGAACTTTCAAATAGTTATTTTGACTTCTAACATTTCTCACTCACCTAATACTCAAGATAATGACCCGCTTGCTTAATAAGCCAACCTCTTATCATTCATTTCAGCATAAAGTTCCTTTTTTACATTGACGTTTTCTATTACTTCAAAATTCTTTCCTAGTAAACCATTCCATTCATCAATGAACATGCATTTGACAACGTAATTAGCAAGAGTACATAAATTTATGCGCTGTTGAAAATTTGTCTGCCTATCATAAGGTGATTTACTATGGATTGTTGATTGTAACGTTATTTCAAAAACAAAAATAGGGACTCCCACTCAAGTACGAATTGAGTCTCTAGATGCCATGCGTTTTAAAAAAACATTCCATGTACCAAACCCATATCTCCATGAAACAGCACGTTACCTATGTCGATGAACTTTTTCAGCACGTGGCCAAATGAAGTAGGAGAGCGAGATCACCATATCAAGGCCTACGATGAGCGCCCAAAGCTTCAACATTTGAGAGAGTGCTTCCGTTTTATTGGCATCTCCAATTAGGTAAATCATTGCGAACAAGAATCCGCCACCGATGATAAATGCTAGTACATGTTGCGATGCACCTTTCACGGAATGGCGTGCATGTGCATATCCTGTTTTCTTCGCTGGTTTTGTGCCTTGCTTCTTGACGTAGTAAAGAAAGCGTTCATCCGCCCAGCGAATCATACTTTTTCCGAATGCGATTGATACGCCGAGATAAATCGCCGCAATGGCATGAACTTGTGTAGCCACAGCGCCATTATAAAGATCGGAAGCCGTGACGACTAGCAATAGTAAATCGATGACTGGTGTTAACGCTAGAAAAAATAAACCGAGTCGTTTTTTATTACATACATATCGTGTAATGAGGCCAGCAAGAATAACGACCCAAAAGCCTATTTCACAAGCAATAATCGTCCAAGCAATGAAATCCATTCATTCACCTCTTTTACTAGAATGGTATTGGTTATGTGTATCATAGCATAAACATTCCGAATCGTTTATGGACTGGATACCATTTAATGGTTTAATACTTATCTTCTACTATATTTCATCACACTCACTGAAAGTATAAAGAAAATGATGGTGATCAGTAGGAGATACACGACACTGACGAATGGAGGGATTTGCCATCCATTTACTTTGAAGAACACGCCCATATTCAACTGAAAGCTTTCTTTCACTTCAACGGGTGCTTGAGCGAATGCTTCGGCCATAGGAGCGTCCATGAGAAATTGCCGAAGCAAAGCAGCGATATGTGAGATGGGGAAGATGTGTATCATACTTTGTAAGTAGGCAGGTAAAGTGCCGATTGGAATGTAGATACCTGTAAGAAAACCAATTAATGTACCAATTACTGTACTAGCCGCAGCGAATGCAGGGGAGGTTTTGAAGAAAATGACAAGTAGAGAGATCATGGAACCAGCAGTCAAAACGGCTAGAAATATGACGCCTACCGATTGAATGATTTGTATGAATGAAAGTACCGGCTCCCCAGTGGCGAAAAGCATAGCGTTTGCTACAAGAAGAGTCATACTGCACATCAGAAATCCTATGGAGAGTGAGCTAATTATATAGCCACCGAGTAATACGGATTGTTTAATTGGTGTGACACGGAAATCTTTATAGGCATTGGTTGCTTGGTCGTTTACCATCACACTGAATGCGCCTAATGTGGTCGTCACACTCGTAACCGTGACGACCCCCGCAATAATCCAAGACAGCAACAGCCAATGCTTTGCTGGAAAGTCTGGCACTCCATCCGCGATCAGATCACCAAGAAAGAATACATAGAGTGCAATCAAGATGAACACAGCTAGCAATGAGAAAAACACTGCAGACTTATCCCGAAAATAGAGCAGTACATTCCTTTTAGCGAAAACTAGCATCGTCTACACACCCTCTCGATCATGAATACGGATAAAGACATCATCCAAACTAGATTTTCGTACTTCAAAAGACGTAATAAGCGATTGGTATGTATGTAACATAGGAATAGCTGCTATCGTATTCGGTAAATCGATTGTGTATCCGCCAGTTTCTTCTTGAAACAGCACATGATCATGTAGAAATTGCGTGCGCAGTGCAGTGTGATCGGTTGTCGTAATGAATAAGCGATCCGCAGAGTATTGCTGTTTTAAATCAATCGGAGTGCCTTTGGCGATAATCCGTCCTTCTTTTATCACTATAACGAAATCCGAATTCGCGGCCTCTTCTATATAATGTGTCGTCAGAAAAACGGTCATACCATGCTCTTTTTGTAAGTGTCCAATCATTTTCCAGATTTGCTGACGACTTTGAGGATCGAGTCCTGTTGTCGGTTCATCGAGCAACAAAATCTTGGGTTGATGGAGAAGGGCACGTGCGATATCGACTCTTCGCTTCTGGCCCCCAGATAATTTGCCGTATCGCTGCTTTAAGATGGAATGAATATCTACAATTTCAACGCATCGCTGTATGGCAGACAGTATTTCATGCTTTGCCATTCCATATAATTGTGCACGAATTGCCAAGTTCTCTTGTACAGACAATAGTGGATCTAACAAGCTTTCTTGGAAGACGACTCCGATCTCTTTTCGAATGAATTCATCCTCTTTACCAACCGTAAATCCGTTGACCGTTACGGAGCCGCTGTCCGGTTGGAGCACGGTTAAAATAATAGAAATCACGGTAGATTTACCGGCACCGTTCGTTCCAAGAAATGAGAATAGACTTCCTTTTGTCACGTAGAAATTCAACTCGTCAACTGCTTTCACATGACCGAAAGATTTACTGACATTTTCCACTTCAATGATCGTTTGCATCCCGATTCCTCCTCTGCAAGATCGTGTGATTTATTTTTAACTCATCTGCTTTATTGTTCAAGTAAATCAATACAATAACAGAACCATACGCAATAAGCCCCACCAGTACAGCCATCACTAGGTTATACAACCCGAAAGGATATAAGTCGAAAAATGCACCGGCTACGATCATCACAGTCATAACGCAGCTAGCTTCTACTGCATACACCCATATTGGATTCTCTAGTGGCAATAGATGCGAAAGCCAAATGAGAATCGTAATGACGATGGAAATAACTAGCATGGACAGAGTCATCTTTTCTGTCAGTGGAGGGAAGATTCCAAGTAACCGGAATAAAGAGTAGACGATTGTGCTGAATGTAAACGCAAAGCAAGCCCCGCTTATATAGAGTAAAAGATTTTTCAACTGGATCACCTCATCCTAGGAAATGCTTTCGAAATATTTTTGCGTAGTGTCGATTCACGATGACCATTTCACCGTTTTCTAAGGTGGCTTCAAATCGCCCATTCAATAACGCACGCACACTTTCTATTTTGGATGTATTGACCATCATATGTTTGCTGACTCGTAGAAATCGCGTATTTTTCAATTGATTCTCAAATTCATAAAGCTTTAGTTCGCTTTCATAGACGTCTTCTTGTGTGTACAAAAAGGAGGCATTATCTACTGTCTCGATATATAGAACATCACTGGATTGTATCGAATACACAGCGTCATCTTGTGTAACTGTAAAGCTATACATCATTTGATTGATCTGCTGGATAAGCCGGGATAAGCGTTCATCTACTTCAGGACATTTAATGGTGATTTCAATCTCCTGAAATGTAGTGGATTCTTCAATTTTCAGCCGTATGGTCATCACCCCCAGTTAGTCTTCATGGCTGAATCGTATCACGGTCATGGAAATCGAACAATAGCTTTTACAGTGACCTGCATATAGAAGGGGCTTAGTTGCATGAAGAGCTGTTGTGATTCAAATGAATGGTGAATGAATTGGATAAGCAATGCTCGTTCAGAAGATCATCAAGGCAACGTACGGTGTTATATATTCATTGTTTTCATTCGAGAATGAAGGAAGTCAAAGGGGAAGATGGGATGTTTGCGGCTGGGCGAAAAAATATGCATCAAATAGATCAGTATAAGATAGAAACGCTCGGACTGCGGGGATGGTGTTAATGGAAAATAGTCGATTATTTATGTGAATGAAGAGACGATACCGGAAGTACAACATCTACTTTTGGATGTAATTTTAATCAATAAATTGTATCTGTTTAAAGTGCTTTTTTGCACTTTAAAGTATGCGATTTCTAAACAATGAAAGTACTTATACAAGCTGTGAGGTAGGTGTTACATTCGGTTGTGCAATATAACGCTTAATAATAAACACAAAATATCTCTTAAAGTGACAGATGTTCTTGGAAACGAAAGGTGTAGGAGTATAAAATGCCTGCAACAAAAAAAATAATAGACTATATTTCCTGCACCTTGTTGTGAAATTATTAGTAGTTAAATATATATAAATGGCCGTGCATTAAGTTACTTTGACGCATTTCTTTACTCCTGAATTCATATATACTGTTCAAGTATTATTTGAAGAAGATGCAAGTGGCAATCTTACAAAAGCCTTCACATACGACGATAACGGCAACCCATTGACAATGACCTACCAGGGGGCAACCTATTATTACCTCACAAACTACCGTGGAGATGTCCTCGCGCTTGTGAACGAATCAGGTGATAGAGTCGCAACCTACACATACGACGCGTGGGGGAATATTTTAACGCAAAGTGGTAGTGAAATCGCAACCATCAACCCATATCGTTACGCAGGTTACCGTTATGATGAAGATACGAAGTTATACTATCTAATGGCACGTTATTATAATCCAGATACAGGAGTATTCCTATCACTTGATCCTATACGTGGGGATTTAACAAATCCAACTACACTAAATGGCTATAACTACGCGAATAATAATCCCGTGATGAATGTGGATCCGGATGGGGAATATTGGAAAAACGCTTGGTGGAATAAAAAATCATTTTTAGCAAAAACCATAAATGCTGTATTATTCATTGTTTCCGTATACTTAGGAGGTAGTATAGCAAAAATATTATCAAAGTATGCAAAAAAACAATTAACGGCAGCTAAAGGTATAATTTTTGCTGATAAGGTAAGGAGGAATTTGAGAAGGAAAGGTATCTCAGCAAATGTTGCGAGTAAAGTTGTCTCTACATTGACTATAGCAACAAATATTGCGGGTTTTTATAGCGATCCTGGAAAGCATATATTTGAATTTTTAGATAGGAGAGACAAGTATCCGAATAACGGATATTTTAATGGATATTAATGGAGGTTAGTTAATTTAAGGAAGTTTCGAAAGGCGAATGTAACGTAAGACGATGGCTCCCCGGGAAAGCACGAACGAAAAAAGTCCATTGTAGCAGTAGCGAAAACAAGCTGTCCTCACGAAGTGTGATTAAAAGTAAAACGAATAATTAATAATTTCACTTTATGTATTCCCGGATATTTTGATTGAAATAGAAATTTAAAATTAATTTAAGTAGGGTGAAAATAATGAAAAACCAACTACTTAGAATGGTAGCTTATTCATTTATAATGTTGTCTTTACTTTTCTCAGGTAGATTAAATTTTTTTGTATTAGCTATAGCGTATTCTGTTTTTACATTTTTAGAGTTATTTTTTTATGAAAAGGGATATTTTATTGAAAATAAATATGTAAAAAAAATATATAAAGTAATATTTATTTTCACGGCAATATTAATAATTTTCAATAGAGAACACATCATATAATAGATTCTTCCACAATTGATGAATGTATTCTGTGCAACAAATTAATGCCTTTGTTTAAATATTCATTCTCCTCGAACAATCGTGAATGTTTAAACACAGCGGGCAACCGTACTACCAAAACAATATTAAACAACGGATTACCAACAACCGTAGACTATTCGTTTAATAAGGCAAATTAATTAAAGAGAGTGAACGGTCAAGCATATGAAGTAGATGCAAATGGCAACCTGCTTAATAATGGTAAATTCCGCTATGAATGGAACGACTTTTATCAACTAACGAAAGTAGCGACAATTGAAGGTGAAATTGTATCAGAGTATCAATACTTTGACCAAGGCAGACGCGTGTATTTAAATACGTCTAGAGGCGAAACGTATTACCGTTATAACGGAACATCCAACCAAGTATTATTTGAAGAAGATCCAAGTGGCAACCTCACAAAAGCCTACACATACGACGATAACGACAACCCATTGACAATGACCTACCAGGGTGAAACCTATTATTACCTCACAAACTACCGCGGGGATGTCCTCGCGCTTGTGAACGAATCGGGTGAAAAAGTCGCAACGTACACATACGATGCATGGGGGAATATTTTAACGCAATCTGGTCCGATGACTTCTGAAAATCCTTATCGCTATGCAGGATACCGTTACGATGAAGAAACGAAGTTATATTATCTAATGGCACGTTATTATAATCCTAATACAGGGGTATTCTTATCGCTTGACCCTGTACGTGGGGATACAATGAATCCTATCACAATGAATGGTTATAGCTATGCGAATAATAATCCGGTGATGTATGTGGATCCTGATGGGGAATTTCCTAAAGTTATACTTTGGATAGTCTTAAGAGCCGCAATTCCCTTAATAAAAAAAATGATTACGAGAGCTACCCCATATTTAATAAAAAAGCATGGTCAACAAGTTGTAAATTTAGCCAATAAAATGTTGAAAGGTAATAAACATGTTAAAATTATTGGACCAACGGATAAAAATATCATAGTAGTAGTGTATAAAAATAAACGCATGTTTTCTATTGATTATCACGGAGTTAAGCAAATGTATCGAAAACCAAATTTTGCAAAATCCTTTAGAGATGACGTCACTCCAGTATAGCATTATCATTTTAAAAACGATCAAATTTCATTATATTTTTAGATGGGCAATTCCTGGAAAAAGATTTATTAAACAAGACGCGAAACATATACTGGTTTGGTAGTTCATCAGAAAGAGAGGGAAGTATTTGAGTTATAGAACGTATATAGGAACGCAAACAAAAATTAACTTTGAGATATTTGAAGGGAATACGGAATTCGATTTTGTATTGGAACTTGTAGAGCATATAGATGACCTTGAAAATATTGGGAATGTAATCAAGTTACCAAATATTTATGAATGTATGACAACAGATAGTAGTGCAATCATTTTTGATTGGGATCGAGAGTTTTTACTTTATAACAAAAAGAGCTGTGAGGAAAGTGTTAAAGCTTTCCGAAGCCTATGTTCCCTTTTAAGAAAGCATTTAAAGTTTAAAGAGACAGCTGTCTTTTATGCAGAGTGGATAGGTGACCCATCAGGAGAAATAATGAAACAAATAGTTGATTTAAGTAACATCCAAATTAGAGAAGTCAATATTGGACATAAAACATTTTTGGAACTATTAAATCTGTAATACATTTATGTCTAATTACGCCCACCTATTTTTTAGGTGGGCGTTTGTGGTGATGTGCACGGCATGGATAATCGTTAGGTGGTGAAAGTCCACAACAGACTTGGCAGTAGGAACGAAGGCAAGGGTGTCCTCCGCGAGGAATAATAGGGTGCCTGCGTAAGAAATAATTGTGTTTGTTAAAACACACACGATTGTTTAATCAAAAACGAATTTACAAACCTCCATGATTATTTCTTACACAGGATACTTTTAAAAAGTGAAATATACTTGGATGGTATAGAGAATTACTATGAGATTCACTATACGTACGTCTCAGCGGGCAACCGTACTTCTAAAAAATGATAAACAAAGGATTACTAACAACCGTAGACTATTCGTTTAATAAGACAAATCAATTAAAAAGTGTGAATGGTCAAACATGTGAAGAAGATCCAAGTGGCAACCTCACAAAAGCCTACACATACGACGATAACGGCAACCCATTGACAATGACCTACCAGGGTGAAACCTATTACTACCTCACAAACTACCGTGGAGATGTCCTCGCACTTGTGAACAAATCAGGGGAAAGAGTCGCAACCTACACATACGATGCGTGGGGGAATATTTTAACGCAACCTGGTCCGATGGCTTCTGAAAATCCTTATCGCTATGCAGGATATCGTTATGATGAAGTAACGAAGTTATATTATCTAATGGCACGTTATTATAATCCAGATACGGGGGTATTCCTATCACTTGACCCTGTACGTGGGGATACAATGAATCCTATCACAATGAATGGTTATAGCTATGCGAATAATAATCCGGTGATAAATGTAGATCCTGAAGGGATATTTGCATGGGCTATTGTCGGTGCAATCTCAGGTGGTTTAATTGCTTGGGGAATCTATACACTTGAAGTTAAACTAAAAATAAGAAAGTATTCTAGGAATTCTCTATTCGCTAAAATTGGAGCTTCAGCGGGATTAGGTGCTCTTTCTGGTGGGATATCTGGAGTAGCAAAGTTTGGAGGGCTTTTAAACAGATCATTAAAAGCTGGTATTTTGACAAAAAGAGAAGTAAGTTTATATAAAAAATTTATTACAGTTAAGCACTTTGTTACAAATTCTGCAGTTAACATCGGTTCCAAGAAGCCTGGTAGCGAAACTTGGACGAGTTTTGTTACGAAAAAAATGAGGAGATTAGGAATCCCAATTTAAAAATTATATTAGATGGGATGAAGTTGAAATTAGTAATGATAATACTGGGAATAGTATTATGTATAATTTCCCTAAGTTTTTTAATTTTAGTGCTCAAAGATAAAAAGACTTTAAAGAGTAAACTTTCTGCACTGATATATTATGTTACTGAACCATTTGGGGGTAGTGTTTTATTATATTTGGGAGTATTGCTGATAATAGTCGGTCTAATTATTTAGTTTACACAAGACAAGCGACTTCGAGTAATCATATTTCGGAGTATAATTAAGCAGGTGCCTGTGCAATAAACTATTGTGTTTGTTTGGAAATTCAAATTCGTTTCAAAAATTGTGAATTTACGAACCTTCACGACTGTTTCTCGCACAGGTCCTTTTTAAAGTTAAATATACCTTGACGGTACAGAGATTCACTATACGTACGATGCAGCGGGCAACCGTACTTCTAAAAAGTAATAAACAACGGATTCCCAACAACAGTAGACTATTCGTTTAATAAGGCAAATCAATTAAAGAGCGTGAATGGTCAAGCATATGAAGTAGAGGCAAATGGGAACATGCTTAATGATGGTAAATTCCGCTATGAATGGAACGCCTTTGATCAACTGACGAAAGTAGCTACAGTTGAATATATTAATTTTAGTAAAAGAAAATAGAAAAGAGATGTAATAATGGTAATATGGCAACAATTCATCCTGGTTGGAATTGCATTAGTGCTGTTAATAGAGTTATTATTATCAATATTTAAAAGATCAGGTGGAAATTTAATTTTAAAAAAGAAATTTATATTTTTTCTTTTTATTAGTAGTTTAATTAGTACACTCATTAACCCAGCATTGCAGATAATCTATTTAGAAGTGCACATATTGGTAATATTATTTCTTTGTGTTGCACTAATTAAATTTAAGAATGGAGAAGCTATTAAATTTACCTTACTAATGCTCGGTTTCTTACTTTTCATTCTTATCGGTATGTATCTGGTGTATCCATTTTTTCTTTAGATATTATCACTGGTGAGTATTTGCCATGATTATGGGTATCTGGTCCGGGTCATTAACGCAGCGACAACTGCCGAGGAACGGTAAAAGATGCTGAATTATACAAAGACCGACCGGGTGGATCTGAATGCCATTGTCCAGTCCATCTTGCAGGGAAAGTAGGTAAACTTTAATAAATGTCAGGAGAAAATCAAACAAATAACATTGTAGAGAATTCATTATTAATTGTTGTACCTTATGAATTTGTAATTAGTAAAACTGATTTATCTTGGAAAGAATTATATTTTGGGACCAAGTGTGGATTTATTAAACCTGATGCGGCAATCGAAAAAGCTGTTAAACTCATTTCTCAAGAAGAAAAGATTTCAACTTCATTAGTAGACTTAGGAAGCTTGTTTAAACATGAAGTATCATTAGTAGAACCATATTTGGTAGAATTAGCTGATCAAGAACCCGTACAAGATATAAATAACATTAAAGAAAAGTGGTTGTATCTTATACTAAGCTGGCTATTCAAACATAAAGAACAATACACTATCTTACATGCGGAAGTACCTTATTTACTGCACGATTCATATGAAAAGGTGTCTGTAATATGGGAGGATTTCGATAGACCAGTTGTTCTTGAAGATCTCTTTGGTGAAAAGTATATTAATGCTCCAACGTATTTCATAATAAATAATGAATCACGCGACTTAACAAATTTTGATGAATTGTGGGAAAGTTTTTTAAATACACAAGAAAAACGCTTTTTATCTGCGCCGATTTTATAATTAAGCGAGACACCAAAAAAGACATGTCCTACACCCATCTTACTAAAACAGAGTAGGTTTTCACGGAAGAATATCATTTTTTTGGTCATTCTGGACGAACAATTGCTAGAAATAAAGCGTGGTCACGAAGTCATCTATCGAGTTATTAAACAGCTTAAAAAAGGCTTTACTGCACTTGAAATTTACCTTCGATATCAAGAGAATAAATCAAATTGTGGACGCCACCACATTGAATTACCTTCTTCTGAAATTGACTATATCAATGAAAAAGTTCGTCAAGATTGGACACCAGATGTGATCATTGGACGAAATGAAAAGCCCATATCTTGCAGTGTAAGCACGCTATATTAACTGTTTAAGCAAGGTGTGTTCAATTAAGAAGTCCTTCCAATAAAGGGCAAACGAAAACCAAACGGTCATCAATAAAGAAAAGTAAATTAGGTTTTTAGACGCGTAATTATTGATAAAGATAGTGAAAACCCACCAAAAATAATTTGGAAATTTTGAAGAGACATTAGATCAACAAAAAAAGAGCTAGGTACTCACACAATTTCGAGTTGTTCCAGTACCTGGCATTTTTCACTATGCAGAGATTCACTATACGTATGACACAGCGGACAATCCCACGCTAAAATAATGTTAAACAACGGATTACTAACAACAGTAGACTATACTTTGCCTATTGAAAAAATTTCACAAGAGTGGACATGAGAAAATGTTGAATAGTTGTTTGTAAACCTAAGCGTCAAATAACGAACACATTGTTTCTTATCTAAGAAAATGCCTCGGAGAATCTACCAGTAGATTCTCCGAGGCATTTTCTATTTCTTTAGTTGTATGAATAGTAGGAAAAAACACGTGCGACCAGTCAAAAACCATAGTATAATAGTTTTGTTACAGACTATTTTTCTGGAAAATAAAGTAATGAAAGTAAGAGGATGCATTTCTGTTATAAAAACATCAATTTGTGAAATGGATATATTAATTCCTTTATGTAAGAAAGGCGCGCTCTGGTAAGTAATCCATTCATACAAGAGCGTTTACTAATGATTTGAATAGATAGGTAGTTGAAATGATTCGTACTGTGCTAAAGCAATAATTTCCTAGTCAATCAGTAAAGACTTATACTTAAGGAAACAACGTAGCGCATAAAGGAGTGAAGCACGATGCAAAGTTATATCGTTATGCAAGGACGTACATACGATGAAGAGAAAGAGTTAGGTGTGCTTTGGTCATTGCAGCAAGACAGTATAGGCAATGTTCATCATTTTTGGGAACGGATGAAAGAAGTGCGTGAAGGAGATCGTATCTTTCATTATGTAAAAGGGGATATGGTCGCCATAAGTGTAGCGAAGTCCAGTTACCGCGAGGAGCGAAAGCCGTCTGCGATTCCCTTGGCAGACAGTGAAGACGCCAATGGGTACTTAGTGGAAGTGGAGTATCACGAACTCGATCAACCGTTAACGATTGTGGATTGTTTAGATGAACTTCTACCATTATTGCCGATTAAGTATTCTGCGTTTCAAGAGAACGGCAATGGAAATCAAGGCTATCTCTTCCCATGCAATGAAGAACTGACTAGTAAATTAGTTGAGTTGATTGCAGATTTAAATATTTATGAAATCGATGAAGAACAATTGGAGTTCGTCATGGGGACCGTTCAGAAGACGGAGCATGATTTCCTCATTCCGGTACTTGCTGAAACCGAATCGGAAACGAAAACGAAAGTGCGAATGGGGCAGCAGCGCTTCCGCCATGAACTCATGCAACTATGGAATGATCAGTGCGCTCTATGCGATATCGGGCTACCGGAATTATTGCAAGCTAGCTACGCTAAACCATGGAAAGATTGTACGAATAACGAACGCATCGATCCGAACAACGGGATTCTTCTCTGTCGCAATCATGATGCGCTCTATCATAATGGCTTCATTGCGTTTGACGGAACAGGTACGATTCATATTTCATCTAGCATTCCTGAAGGGGATTACGAGAAGTATGGATTGCATAGCAAGATGAGAGTGAACCGAACGGAGAAGAACAAGCCGTATTTGAAATGGCATAAGAAGCATATGTTTAAGGAATAGCTCTACCCACTACACTGCATAGTAAGTCCGTGGTCGTATATAAACGCTCTAGTTCCGGTTAAATCACCATACTTCACCGTTCGCCTTGCAAAACTTGGTGAGTTTACCCTCTTTTTGTAGTATGATGCATAGAGAGTGTGAATTCGATAACATAGTGTGCGGAGGTACGACATGAATTATGGGGATCCGTTAAGAGATAAAGACATAGAACGAGATACGACAATTTATAATAGTGAAGGTTTTGACAGACGCGGCTTTAATAAGTTTGGTTATGATCGTCATGGGTTTAATGAACAAGGATTTAATGCCAGTGGTTTTGATAAGTATGGCTTTGATGCACAAGGCTTTGACAAAAACGGCTATAATAATCAAGGCTATGACAAAGAAGGATTTAGAGCCACGGGCTATAATAAAGCGGGCTTTGATCGAACGGGTTATGATCGTTATGGTTATGATGCAGACGGGTATAATAAAAGCGGTTATAACGTCCAAGGGTATGACAGAGAAGGCTATAAAGTAGATGGTTTCAATCGACAAGGCTTTCACAAGAATGGCTATAACAGAGACGGTTATGACGTCCATGGCTTCAACCGTGCGGGTTTCAATAAGCAAGGGTATGACAAGTACGGTTTCAATAAATACGGTGTGAGTGCGCAAGGGTATGGAACGGATGGATTTAATAAGCTAGGTTACGATAAGAACGGTTTTAATCGCCAAGGCTATAATAAATTCGGCTATGACAAACGAGGATTTAATCGTGATCGCAAGCATATGAACGGTACGATGTATGACAGCAAAGGCTTTGATTTTCAAGGTGTTCATTTAAATAATAGTCCGTTCGATGACCACGGCTTTGATCAAGCAGGCTATGATGCACAAGGTTTCAATAAAAGAGGATACAATCGTGAAGGATTTACCCGCGATGGCGCACATATTAGTGAAAAGACGTATGATGAAGAAGGTTATGATCAGCACGGTTACAATCGTGATGGCTTTGACCGAGCAGGATACGATGCATCAGGCTTGAATTCGCTTGGTTATGATTCGGAAGGCTATGATGCCCAAGGTTTCAATAAACAGGGTATAGACCGAGAAGGTTATAATCGAGATGGCTTTAATAAAGCAGGCGTCGATCGAGAAGGTTTTGGGAAGAATGGTCGAAATCGACAAGGGTATGATAAAAAAGGTTTTAATTTACAAGGTTATGATAAGAACGGTTTTAATAAAGAAGGCTACAACCGATTCGGCTATGATCGCTATGGTTTTAATCGGGATGGCAAACATGCCAATGGTACAAAGTATGATACAAAAGGATTCGACTGCAATGGCTTCACTCCGCAAGGTCTCCATCGAAATGGAACGGACCGGGATGATCAGGGGTATGATAAGTCGGGCTATGATGCGGACCGCTATGACCGAAAAGGTTTCAATAAACTCGGCTATGATCGAAGTGGTTATGACAAATACGGTTATGATAAAGCAGGATTTAGGGCGGATTCAAAGTAAGGGAATTTTTTAGTAAGAGAAAAACACCTGGCAAGTTAGAGTGACACTCTAGCTTGCCAGGTGTTTTGCGTTTTTTCGTTACAGCGTACACAAATACTCTTCCAACCATTGATCGGCATCCTCTTTCGATGAAACTTCTCCATTTAGCTGACTCACTTCCAACTGAAGCAAAATCTTAGAAAAGGTTGGGCCTGGCTTGAGTCCCGCTTTTACTAAATCGGCACCGTTCAAATAGCTTTGAAGGGTGTTTCGATTGTATAAATACGCAATAACAGATTCCAGATAAGGCACGTGATCAGCTACTAGAATAAACAAGATGGCTTCATCCGAGAAGTCGTGTAAAAACAAATGGTAGTCGCCAGTTTGTGTGGGTTCTTTCCATTGTTCATGTTTTTGTAACGCCATGACTTCTTCCAAAAGTTTTTTCCTGTTTTTCCGCAATGTGAATTTCTCTGCGGCATACAAACTATCATTACAATAGAATGGTAGTAAAAAGTAATTGAACCAACTAGGTTTTTCAGCGATTTTTAAATTAGAAATCTTACGTACTTGTTCGTTGTAGATGTGTTCTAGATTTTCAGCTGTCGCAACCGATGCTTCCAACTGTTTTTCGTTTACACCGAACTGTTGCCAAACATTCAAGTTGAACAGGCGTCGGATCACTTCTTTCGGACTGCCTTCCGTAAATAAACGGATCATTTCTTCGTTAATGCGTTGTGGTGACAAGTGGATTACTTTGTCGATAGACTCGAGTGCCAATTTTTCAGTCTGCTCATCCATCGAAAATCCGAACCGTTGTTCAAAGCGAACCGCTCGAAAAATGCGGGTAGGGTCTTCGACAAAACTCATATTATGAAGGATTTTGATTTTCTTCTCGCGTAGATCGTTCTGTCCGCCAAATGGATCAATCAATTCACCGAATGATTCGGCATTCAGACGAATGGCCATGGCGTTGATCGTGAAATCACGTCGCTGCAAATCATCGCCAAGAACAGATGTCTCAATCTCGGGCAAAGCGGCAGGCTGTTCGTAATATTCGAGTCGAGACGACACAATATCGATCGATAAACCCGATGGCGTATTCCATGTCGCTGTACCAAAGCTTTCATGTTCCATGACGTCGCCACCATGTGTTTCCAACATACGATTCGCCAATTCGATTCCATTACCTTCCGCTACAATATCGATGTCATAATTTGGCTTGTCCAATAAAATATCTCGTACGATCCCGCCAATTAAATAAACAGGCATATGAATACGACTGGCCGTTTCTCCGATTTCTTTCAACTGCTGCAAAGCCTCTTCGGATAATTGCTTTTTCATTTTTTCAATCAAGTCATTGGAAGAGAGAGTACTTGTTGCTTTTTTGTTTTCCGTCATATCACTGTATAGCACTTGGATAATATTAGATCGAGTCACAATCCCGACGATTTCTTCATTCTCAATAACAGGCAACCGACCGATGTTGTGTGCAATGACGAGTTCTTGAATTTCTTCGAGTGAAGCATCCGGTCCGATTGTGTAGAGTTTAGTCGTCATATACGCTTTGACAGGCGCATGGCCCAGTCCATGGTGATTCGCTTTATCGAGATCGCGTCTAGTAATGAGTCCGACTAGTTTTCCATTTTCGACGATAGGGTAGCCTGAATGTCCGTAGCGGTACATACGACGGCCAGCTTCTTCAATCGTCGTCTCGGGAGTTAGTGTTTTAACAGGAGAAGTCATCAACTCTTTGGCGGTAATCGCTGGGCGTAGCATCGTTTCCAAACTGTTGTTGATGTCTTCAAGAATTGCTTCTTTATCTCCTTTTTTTACCGTGGCGGAACCTGCATGTTGATGCCCGCCGCCACCAAGCTTTTTCAGGATGGGTTGCAACGTGATTCGTTCTGAATTTGCACGACCAACGACGCATACTGTGTTTTTCATTTTAACGATAGCAATAACCGCATCCGTCCCTTTGACTCCTAAAACTTTTGTTGTAATTAAGGCAAGGCCGTTGACGAAGTGATCCAGTTCATGTGTACTTATGGCAATCTCGAGACCGTCAACTTCATGAATTTCTGTATGTGTAAGCAGCTGATCCAATATATCTTGCTGTTCGGATGTTAATGTTTCCTCAGCGAAACTAGCGACCATTTCCAGGCTCATTCCTTGTTCAAGTAAATAGGCAGCTGCCTGCATGTCTCGTACTGTGGTGTTTGCATATGTAAAATTCCCTGTATCTGTATACAGACCGAGTCCAAATAGTGACGCTTCAAAGCTGGAAATAGCTATATTTTGTTTGCGTATTTCTTCAATAAGTAACGTGACTGCAGCGCCGGTCAATTCCACGATGCCTTTATCATACTGCACGTCGTTTTCGCCTTGTTGGTGATGGTCGTAGACGATGATTTTGCGCGTGGATGCATCGAAATCGTCAGGAAGTTTACCTATTCTAGATAAAGATGCAACATCGACGATAATCATTTCTGTCACTTGTTCCCAGTTCACTCGAGCGCTCGGCGCAAAGTCGAAGACATCACGGTACATATTTAAAAAACGTTGTACGCGGCTTTCGAGCTTATCTGAAATAATTAGCTGTGCATCTGGATACAATTTTTTTGCAGCAATCATCGAAGCAAGTGCGTCGAAGTCTGTATTGACATGTGATGTAATAATTTGCACGGGTAATACCTCCTATGTAAAAGCTATTCAGTGTAGTAAATAGAAAAGTAACCACCTTCTACCCTGACCCAGTGGAAGGTGGTTACTTTTTACGTACGATTGTATTCATAGGACCAGTTTATCATCTTCAAGTAAAATGTTCAATCGAGTCTAGTCAAGGGTATGTGCATTACCCCATGTACACACTGTCACATGTACCAGCTTGCGGTTCATAGAAACAATGGTTTTTAAACTGCCCTGTAAACGGTTGCCCGTACCAAGTAGAAGGGCAGGGGCCATAGGGATTGAAGTACCATAGTGCATAGTGAGCCGGATGTTCTCGCCAATTAGTTAAATTCCTTCTAGCTAATTTCTTTTCAGATTCTCTTGCACGTTGATAAAATAAGTTTCCTTTTTGAACCGCTTCAAATGAATAATTATTCCCTTGTATTTGGAAAATGACATCATATATGGACCGTACATCATTGAAGTCCAGACAATCGGCTACTGCACGATTGACGATGACATTTCCGACATATAACATTCCTTGATTTCCTTCGGCTTCGGCTTCGGCTCTCATCATTCTAGCCATTAAATCGACATCTGAATCTCGGTATTTGACTCTCGCCATAATTTTTCACCTCATTATAGTGTATGAGAACAAGTGGAAATGATGTTACATTTGGAGAACTATCGACTGAAGAACTTTGAAGCAAAAATACGGATCTATGCCTGACTAGATGATAGCCTTATTTTCAATAATAATTGAAAAAAGGTTAATAGTTTGAAAAGTCAGGACTTAAGATTTACACTATGCATAGAACCGTCCGTTTAGTAAGCGGAGTATTTTCTATTTGATCTACTAGAGATTGGAGTGTTCTGTTTTCTACTAGCGTTGTCGACAAATACATAATGATCGCCTCAGTGCAAACGCATTCATTTTTTTACTGATTGCGCATATATTTCAGTATGGATCGCTAGTGTAGTGTTGAACTATTTACCTATTAAAGGAGGACAAGCTAATGGCTGATAATAATTCGAATAACCCGAAGAATACGAACGAAGTTTCTGATCCGGGACGCCGCAGTTTCGTCAAGAACACAGGAATTGCTGTCGGAGGTGTAGCCGGTGGTGCGTTGCTTGGAGGTCTGTTTAGCAATCGATCGAAAAATAATAATTCGACTTCCACTGCGACTAAGGAAAGCGTGAAAGAGAAGCGCTATGAAGAAGCGCGTATGTACTTCACTCGTATTGCCGATTTCGCTATTTTGGAGCAGGCAGTGGAGCGGATTTTCCCTGAAGATCATAACGGTCCGGGAGCGATAGAATTAGGCGTTCCGTATTATATTGACAAACAGTTGGCAGGACCTTATGGATCCAATGTAGGCGATTACAGACAAGGTCCTTTTATAGGTTCTAAAGCTTCGGCTGCAGACTCTAGTCTCGATCGTGGCCAGATTTTCATTAATGGATTACGAACAATGGATGTCGAGAGTCTAAAACGATTTGATACTAATTTTGTTAAAGCAACGGAAGATCAGCAATTAGAAATTATGACGGACTTTGCAGATGACAAAGTGGAAATCAAAGGTATTAGTTCGAAAGGATTCTTTAATTTGTTGCGTTCTACTACGCTTGAAGGGGCGTATTGTGATCCATTGTACGGAGGCAATCGAGATATGAAAGGCTGGAAAATGAAAGAATATCCAGGCGCCATCGCATCGTATGCCCATATGATAGAAGAAGATAAGTTCGTGAAAATGGATCAAGTGAGCCTTACAGATTACCAACCTAAATAAACTACAGGAAAGGGGAGAAAAGAATGGTAAAAACATTAGATAAAGTAGATGCAGTCATCGTCGGTTCAGGCTGGGCAGGTGGTATTGCGGCAGCTGAATTAACGAAAAAAGGATATAAAGTAGTAGGTTTAGAAAGAGGGAAAGCGCAAAAACGAGAAGATTTCGTCGGCGCGAAGGATGAACTTCGCTACGATGTGCGGAAGCTCATGTTCCAAGAATTGAATAAAGAAACGTTGACGATTCGTAATACGCTAGACGAAACGGCGACACCAAACCGAAGTAACGATACAAATGCGATCAATGGTACGGCTACTGGCGGTTCAGGTGTTCACTGGAACGGCATGGTATATCGTTGGCTTCCAACAGATTTCGAATTCCATACGAAAACGGTAGAAAAATATGGAGAAAAAATCATCCCGAAAGATATGCAACTCCAAGATTGGGGTATTACATATGATGAGCTGGAGAAGTATTACGATCAGTTTGAAAAAACTGCCGGCATCTCAGGTGAACCAGATCCATTGCGACCGGGTCAGCGTTCGGATGAATACCCGACACCGCCGATGAAAGAAACGGATATCATTCGTACCTTTACGAAAGCGGCAAAAGATTTGGGCTATCATCCGTATCGTATTCCTTCTGCTAACATATCCGAGACGTATACTAACCCTGACGGTGAGACGATTAACGGATGTGTGTACTGTGCATTTTGTGAAGCGTTCGGTTGTGACTTCGGAGCGAAAGCAGATCCGATTGTTACGGTTTTAGCTACTGCACATAAAAGTGGTAATTATGAGTTGCGTAATAATTCGTATGCGGTTCGGATTGTACATGAAAATGGAAAAGCAGTTGGTATTAAATATGTAGACACAGAAACAGGAGAAGAGTTCATTCAACCGGCAGATATCGTCGTGGTTGCCGGATTTACCTTCACGAATACTCGCCTCATGCTGTTATCTGAAATTGGCAAGCCATACAATCCGAAAGATGGAACAGGCGTGATCGGTAGCCACTTGACTGCTCACCAGCGCAACTTGACGCATACGCGTGTCCGTGGATTCTTTGATGAGAAGAAATTCAATCGCTATGCAGGTACCGGTGCGCTCGGCGTGACATTGGATGATTTCAATGTGGAGCAACTTGATCATACGAAACTCGATTTCTTGCATGGTTTCTGTTTGCGGACATCTCAAAGAGGAGATCGACCGATTACGAATAACCATGTTCCTGCAGACGTTCCATCTTGGGGGAAAGAATTTAAAGACAAGTCTATTTTCTATGCGAACCGTCGTATAGACGTTCAGCAACAAAACGGTGCCCTTGCTTGGCGAGAAAACTATATGGACTTGGATCCGACGTACAAAGATATGTTCGGTGATCCATTACTGCGCGTCACGAGCAAGTTCCATGATCAAGACCGAAACATTGTACGATATGCGCATCAAAGAGCGAAAGAGTTACTGGAACAAATGGGCGCAGACCATATTACGATTCCTGAAATTACAGAGGAAACAGAGTTTGATAAATCGTCATTATCTGACCATACAGGTGGCGGTGTAGTCATGGGGGATCGTCCCGAAACGTCTGCTGTAAACAATTATTCACAAGTATGGGACATGGACAATTTATTCGTAGTGGGGGCTTCTTCATTCCCACTTATGGGTAGTTCCAATCCAACAGCGACAGTTGGCGCACTAGCTTACCGTGCCGCAGAAGGTATGATCAAGTTTTTAGAGACTGGCGGAGGCCAGTTAGTTAAAGAAAAGGAAACAGCAAAAGCATAATACTACAAAAGGAGAGAGGGATTACCTCTCTCCTTTCTTTCATACATACTAAAGCGAGGTAATATGCCTATGAACATACGAGCCGTCCTACTCCTACTGGCAGCCGTCCTTTTACTGAGTGCCTGCAATCATACCATCGAAACGAATAGGTCAGAGAAAATACCAGATTTTGAATACACTACGCAAGATGAGAATAAACTAGGCTTGGATGACTTGACAGGTGATTGGTGGATTTCTTATTTCTCCTATACACATTGCACGACTGTTTGTCCGAGGACCACTGCTAATATGGTTGGTATTCAGGAAGCATTAAAAAGTGAAGGCTTAACACCTTCTATTATTTCATTCAGCATCGATCCGGAAAATGATACACCGGAAGTTTTACGAGAATACGCAAAAGACTATGGTGCTGATCTACAGACGATGACGTTTTTAACAGGTTATGATTTTGAAGAAATACGTGATTTATCAGTTACTACGTTTAAAGCCATGTTGGAAAAAGGAGCGCTTGACCAGCGATCACATAGCTTTTTCTTTTATTTGATTAATCCTGACGGAGAGATTGTGAAACAGTATAACGGTATGAGCGATACAGAAAATGAGTTGCTGGTGGCGGATGTGAAGAAAGTTTTAGGGAAGTAGATTTTTTGTTTGTGTAATCAACAAGAGGCTGGGACAAAACCCCAAAAATGCATGAAGGATCATTTTTCTCCTTCATGCATTTTTCTTTTTGACTACGTATTTTTAAAAGCAACTTTTGAGAAACAAGAGCGCAGGGGAGCGGACTATTTTATAGGTATGTCCCAGCCCCTTTCATGTGTGGTGTACATGTGCCAGACTATAAATTATATGGACAAATACTGCAATAGAAGAATATTTCTATTAAACTTGTATTTTAAACTATTAGAAAATATAGTAAAATAGAAATGTTTGAGCTACAATTGTGGTAGAACAGAATGAGGAGGTATGCAGATGAATGTTCCATTGGTTTTGACGCAATTTCTAGATCGTGCCGTTACGTTGTATGGAAGTAAGGAAGCGATTTTTGGGGAAGCAGGACGCTCTTTTACATATGCACAGTTAAATGGTCGAGTGAATCAGTTATCACACGGGTTACGTGACGTAGGTATTGAAAAAGGAAATCACGTGGCTTATTTATGTGGCAACTCCATCGAAATGCTGGAAGGATTTTATGGACTCTATCAAGTAGGCGGCGTCATGGTGCCGTTAAATACACGATTGAAGTCTGAGGATTATCTATTCATTTTAAACCATAGTGAGTCGAAGTTATTATTTGTAGATCAAGATTTATATCATTTTATCAAACCGATTGAGCACTCGCTCGATACGGTAGAAAAGATTATTGTTCATCATAAAAACGATGATTCGGAAGCAGTAGATTACGATGTGTGGCTCGAATCATTCTCTACGGAATCATTTGACCGCGCAGACGTGCAGGAAGATGACGTATGCAGTTTACTTTATACGAGTGGTACGACAGGTAATCCAAAAGGAGTTATGCTAACGCACCGCAATAATTATTTGCATGCCATGAGTGCAATGCATCATTTGCGTGTGACCGATCATGATGTTCTACTTCACGTGCTACCGATGTTCCATGTGAACGGCTGGGGATCACCGTTTTATTATACAGCGAACGGCGCTTCTCAAGTATGCTTACGTAAAACGTCGCCGCAGACGATTATTGACGCGATTGAAAAGCATAAAGTCACGATAGTGCATATGGCACCGGCTGTATTGAATTTGATTTTTCAGTATTGCGAAGAGCATAAGCCGACGTTCACTCATAAGATTCGCGTGATTGTTGCGGGATCTGCTCCGCCACCGTCGTTCATCTCACGAGTTGAAAAAGAACTCGGTTGGGAATTTATTCAAGTATATGGCATGACGGAAACATCTCCTTTAAGTTTGTTCTCTACGATTCGCTCGACTGTTCAACATTTATCGGATGAAGAGAAGCTTCAGTTAAAAGCCAAAGCGGGTTATTCCATGATTGGTGTGGACGTTCGACTAATTGATGACTACGGAGAAGACGTGGCACAGGACGGTCAGCAAGCGGGCGAAATCGCGGTCCGAAGTCATGGCGTCATGAAAGGCTATTGGAAGAATCAAGAGGCGACTGATGAAGTGTTGCGTAACGGCTATATGATGACGGGAGATATGGGGACGATGGATGAACACGGTTACGTCAATATCGTGGACCGGAAGAAAGACATTGTCATCAGTGGTGGTGAAAATGTTTCTTCTATAGAAATTGAAGGTGTGCTCTATGATCATCCTGCTGTTTTAGACGCTGCGGTAATTGCTGTACCTCATGAGAAGTGGGGAGAGACACCGCATGCTTATATCGTGTTACGGAGTGGTTCAGAAGCGACCGAGCAAGATATTATAGATTTCACGAGATCGAGGCTAGCACATTTTAAAGCGGTGACAAGTGTGACGTTTGTGGAGGAACTTCCAAAAACGGCGTCAGGAAAGATCTTGAAAGTGCAGATCCGAGACGATTATTGGGATAAGCTGGGGAAAACAGGACGCAAAGTGAATTAACTAAGTGGGGGCATTCTATCGTTCTACTAAGAGCGAAAGAGTGCTTTTTCTCCTGAAGAAACAGAAGAGCCTTGGAAAGTCACATCGGTTCTGAACAACAACAAGCATCGTCAAAAAACTTACTAAAATATTTTTGAAACTTTTTCAGGAATCCTCCGTCTATACGGTGCGCAAATGATAATAGGGGGATTCACATGAAGAAAATATATAGTTGTCTGCTGTTACTTGCGAGCTTACTGTTATTTATAATGGGAAATGAAGCCAAGTGGAATTTGAATGAAGTACCATTGTTCCATGAGCAATCAGCGACAGCTTTTGCAGAAACGATACAAAGTAAACCATTCATTACAGAAAAAGAATTTGATCAGGTATTGACGCTGACAAACACTCAACCGATTTTTATGAAGCAAGAGAACTTAAAGCAAATTGGTGAACTGCAAGCTAATCAACCGGTTGCGCTCGTAGGAGAAGATGAGGAATATTATGAAATTCGAGTAGGTAAGATGCCAGCCTTCATTCGTAAAGGTCAGGCAAAAGTAGAAAAGCATGTGATGAAAACTCCTTTACATACAGAACGATTGGGTGCTGTAAAAACGGCTCAACCAACACCTGTCTATACGGAAGCGAATCTTGAAAGTGATGTTCTCATCCAATTAAGAAAAGGCTATCGCTATCCTGTTCTAGAGGAAGATAAAGACTGGTATCTCATCAAAGTGGGTGAGCGCGCTGGTTATATCCATAAACCTTCAGTAGAAATGGATGAAGGCTTACCGGTACTGCTGTATCACCAAGTGCTACCCCGTAAAGAGATGAAAACGGAGATCAGCACGATTTCACTTGAAAGCTTTGAAAAGCAGATGGCATATTTGGCAGATGAGCAATTTACGACATTGACTTCACAACAATTATATGATTATTTGGAAGGCCGACTCGTTGTGCCAGAGAAAGCGTTGATTATTACATTTGATGATGGTTTATTGTCATCTAAAGAATACGCCTATCCTATCTTGAAACAATATGGATTTACTTCGTCTCAACATATTATTTCATCTCGTATGGATAGAGAAAAAGGCGGTCCGGCATTTGACGGGGGAGGCCTACTGAAGTATTTGAATATGGAAGACCTAAACGAAATGAAAGATGTATTTCAGTTCGAAGCCCACACATGTGCATTGCATGAACTAGGTAGAGAAAGTGGTGCAGGTTTAGTATTCGAACATACAGAAGAAGAAATCATTGAAGACTTACAGAAAAATTTACAACATGTTCCTTCAGCGCTTTCCATTGCCTATCCCTATGGACAATATAATGAAGAGTTCATTGCGGCGGCGAAAGAAGTAGGGTTACTGATCGGCTACACAACAGTCGAAGGATATGCCAATATGGATCGATCCAATTATGAAGTGAACCGCTTCGGCATGACAGAAAAAAGGTCATTTAAGGATTTTGCAACGTATGTTGACGGAGACATGAGATGGCCATAGAAGAGAGTGACTAGCCCAAATGAATGAAATGGATCAAATCATGAATGAGCATTCGCGTTATTTAGTGCGTATCGCTTATTTATACGTGAAAAACTGGTCAACTGCGGAAGATGTCGTACAAGAAGTCTTCGTTACGTATTTCCAGAAGAGTGACCAGTTCCGTAATGAAGCGTCTATTAAAACGTACTTAACCAAAATGACTGCTAATCGTGCAAAAGATTATTTGCGCTCCTGGAAGCATAAAAAAGATGTAGTGTTCGAGACGATTTTTGTATCTTCCAAAAGCTCGGAACAACAACTAATGGAGAAAGAGCAACTGGCTTCACTTGAAAAGCATTTATTCCAGCTTCCTTTGAAATACCGCGAGCCATTACTGCTATATTATTATGACGAACAATCAATTGCGGAGATTGCGGAATTTCTTGGGCTCAATGAAAATACTGTCAAGACTAGATTACGAAGAGCCAAGTTGCAACTTAAGGAATTCTTTGTGAAAGAGGAGGTAGAAACCTATGAATGATTTTAAACAAAAACTGGACCATATGATGGGAGATACGACGGAACAGGAACGCCGAATCAAACAGCGGGTACATGAAACCCTTCAACCTTCGCAAAGGAGACGGTTTTCTTGGCAAGCGTTGCTGGTCACCGCAGCACTACCAGTAGTGGCTTTGTTGCTAGTGTTTAATCTAGTGTCAGATAATCAATTCTCTTCTGATCAAGGTCCAGGAACGCCGTATGATCCGCTTGACGACATGGCGTTAATTTCTGCTTTACAAAAGAAAGATCAACTATCCACTATAGATTACGAAGAATTTTCTTCATTACCTGTAGTAAAGAAAGTAGACGGTCTATTATATGTTGATGACGATTCCTTTTCACTACAGTGGAGCCCCGATACGTATCATCCAGTGATAGAACGTAAGGCAGACTTGTATGATGCCTCCGTCTATGATCCGGGAGATGTGGTACGCACATTTACGAATACGAATAGCCACTTACCGACGTATGCGGGTGTCTATTATGAAGTCGTTGCGGTTCCTGGAGATCGAGTTGTACTGCAAAACGGCAAACTAAAAGTCAACGGTAACGAGGTATCATCCGAACTAATGGATCGATATAAGGAGCAAAATGTAACGATGGCGGGTGGCTATGACCAGTTGTTAAATGCCCGGGAATACTTATTATTGAACCATTTCCCGGCAAAAGACACTGTGCAAGGAGCGACCATCACACCTATACACAAGATTTACGGCAAACTGATTGGTGTGGCAACCGAAGAAAAAACCGACTCTATCTATATAGATTATCTGACAGATCAGCTCAAAAGCGACTATACAGCCGAGCAGTACTTTGATTTATATTTATACGACCAGCTTACAGGATTGGATAAACTGCCTGAGTCTTCGGTATTTGCACAATCAAGCCGAATTGGTGAGCTTTTCCTGGAGGCCGCCTATCGTCGAGCCATTCCGATTGCCGATGATAAAGTAGAAATTCGTTATCAATATGGACGTGAAGGCGTCGTGGAGCAAGTGTTCACTATGGGAAGGGATACAAGCTCCGGTCAATGGATAGTGAAGAAATAATGTTCTACACACTGTAAAGGAGGTGATGCATACATCTTCACGCGAACCAGGCTGGTATTTGTTCAGCACAAGCCGTCAACCAACCGCTCGCTTATAGAGCCAGCCTGGTTTTTATTACGCAACAACAATGGGAAGCATTATCGAAGTGAGAAATAGAAAACCACCAGACCGGCAGCTGTTCAGCATAAGCCGTCAACCAACCGCACGCTATATAGAGCCGGTCTGGTGTGTATACATAATGGGTGAAATAGAAGACTAGTGATGCAGAAACAGAATTCGTTATCGCTGATCAATGACAAGCATTTCAATGTTGAAAAGTACCGAACAAGTGTCTAGACTTTCCTCTTTGCATTAGGAGATGTATGATGAAATACTAAACGAGTATACTCATACTAGGAGATGATACTATGGCACTCAGTAGAAAAGATTATTTACAGAAAATTATTGGATTACACGAACGCTTAATCATAGCGTCAGAAGAGTATGAAGGCATTTCCGAACAATTCATTTCGAAACAAGAGCTGGATATACCCGCAATGAAAGAACAATGGCTAGTTAAAGTAGAAGAGTTCAAGCAGATCCTCGCTGATATGAATGCATTGGAAGTTCCGAACGCATTTGAGACGGAAGGCAATGAACTGAAAGAAGCCTATACCGTATTCGTCCATTGTGTAGAAGAGAAGACAGAGAAGTTCAGCGTGGAAGCGATGGAGAGCGGTGAGCTCGACGCCCTTCAGTCGAAAGAACTGCATGCTGCAGAAGATATGGAAGAATTGATTGAAAGCATGTTCCAAAAATAAATTATAAAAAAATAAAGAAACATTCAAACGGTAGACAAAGTTTTAATAAAATTTGTCTACTGTTTTTATTGATAAAATTATTAACTATAGAAATTGAAACAGCGACTGTTCAAGTAGGTATGACGAGAAGAGTAAACCAATCCCTTCAAGCGAACGTTTTGTTCCACTCTAAGAGACGATTTTGCTACTAGCAATAACCTAAGAACTTAAACACACTACAAAAAAAGATATAGTGCGTGTGGAAAAAATATTTCCACACGCTGTATTCTTTTCTCTTTCTGACTCTATATAGTGTACAAAGGAGGAGTCAGCTATAACATATGATGGATCAGTTTATCAACCGAGATGTGCTACAGTCGTAATGAGGGTCATCATCACATACATAGATTATGTAGTAACAGACAACACGTCATAAGTTTCAGTTCTATACTTCTTGTTAGTACTAGAAATTTGTTATCCTATCACTAGACAATCGATAAAGCGCAATGCATACTTTATTAGCAAATCAATGTTATACATGTATAATAGACACCATGAGAACAATCTGGAGGCATTAAAATATGAGCACAACAAAAATTATGAATATAATGAAGAAATTGATAGAGCAAGATCCGTCACTCGCAATTAGTGAATGGCAAGGGACAAGCCAGTATGTAGTAGGGGAAATGATGTCACTTGAAACGAAAGATCTACAGGAAATTGATCTAGAAGGTATTGCGAAGCCAGGAGAAAAACAAGTCATGCCGATTGAATTATTAATTGCTGCAGCAACTACTAGTTTCGGTGTTACATTCCATTTGGAAGCGTATAATCAAGGAGTGACTGTAGATAGAGCGGAAATCGTTTTCACTGGCGTATGCGATAAAGCGCCGTTTCTAGGAATTCAAAGCGGCAATAGCGGCATTATGAAACCGATGATCGTTTTATCGGCTGAGTCCACTACGAATAAAGGACAATTGGCTGAAATCGCGGCTACTGCGGTTGAACGTTCACCGATTTTATCCAGTTTGAAAGAAGAAGTTATATTGCATATTAAGTGACTTCATAGAGTTATGATGTATTCTTACACAAAAAATACGCCATCACCTTGTCAATTCAGACATGGTGATGGCGTATGTAGTTATTAGAATTAAGCGTTCTTTTCAAGTGGTTTTACAGCTACATTGCCGCCTTCTTTTAAGAATTTAATCATTCCTTCGGCTGCACGATAAGCGAATGCGCCAATCGTAACGGTAGGGTTGTAATTACTGTTATGCGGGAATGAGGACCCGCCTACTACGAATAGGTTTTCCATATCCCACATTTGTGAGTAGGTGTTGACTGCGGAGTTTTTAGGAGAAGCACCCATAATGGCACCACCGAAGAAGTGATCCGTATAGAATTTATGGTCAAATACAGTATCGTCTTTCACCACATCGACGTTCATTTTGTCTGCTCCCATTTCTTTCATGATCTCTTCACAACGTGCGACGCCTGCTTTCGCACGTGCGATGTCCTGTTTTGCATATTCAACGGTGACACGAAGAAGTGGATTACCGAGTGCATCTTTATATATTGGGTCCAAATCCATATACGTATTCTTGTTCGGCAAGAAGCCACTTTGTGGTGTGATGAATAGATTACGATTATAATATTTTATTGAATTCTTTTTAAATTCTTTACCCCAACCAGGTGTATCATATGGAACTGCGTTATTGGCAATAGGACGTGAACCAAGCTGACTGTAGTGCACTTCATAGCCATGCAAGAAGTCTAGGTTCGTGTGATCTTCATTGTCCCCACTGAAATCATCGATCGTCGCACCCATCCCGCCAGCACCCATGAAATTATTGAACTTCTTGTCTTCGAAGAATCCACGAGCGCCAATATACGTTGACAAGTTGTTGAAGTGGCCTGTGAAGTTCTTGCCGATGATGCCTTGTCCTGTTTTCGGATCGTAAGGCTGCCCGATTTTAGAGTGTAACAGCAACTTCGTATTCGTAAAGACGAAACCTGCAAGTACTACGATATCTGCTAGTTGTTCGAATTCTTCACCAGTCGTGGTATCGGTATAGATTAATCCATTCGCTTTCTTTCCGTCGTGGCTTACTCGATTCACGAACGCATCATTACGAATTTCCATCTTACCTGTTTTATGTGCCGTCTTGAGTACCGTACCGATCGGATCCGCTTTCGCTCCGAAGTCACAACCATACTCTTCACAAAATGCACAGTATACGCAACCATTGATCGTTTCACCATCAGGGTTGGTGTATGTTTGTGAAGCGTTAGCTGAAGGGATACGATAGGGATGATAACCAAGAGCTTTCGTTGCTTTCATGAATAGACGAATATTCGGCGTTTCCTTCATAGGAGGATTAGGATACTTATCAGACCGTGGAGGACCAATTGGGTTTTCTTCGCCTGAGATGGCAGCTGTTTTTTCATATTGATCATAATACGGTTCGAGCTCATCATATGTAATCCCCCAATCCTGCATGGTCGATTCTTTAGGGATTTTATCTTTACCATAGCGCTCTACAGTCTTACTATAAATTTCGAAATCATATGGCAACCAGCGGAAAGCTATCCCGTTCCAGTGAACACCTGCGCCTCCAGTATGATTTCCAAGACGTGCGTTCATATTATTCCGAACGGGTATTGCTTCCTTACTCATGGAGTTACGTGAAGTAATTGTATCCTTATTCAATTCTTGCATGAGATCATATCGCTTAGAATAGCGTAACTCATCTTTCGTACCGATATAGTCTTCATGCTTTTTGTTTTTCCCTCGTTCTAAAATGACTACATTATATCCTGCTTTCGTCAGTTCCGCTGCTGCAATTCCACCGACCCATCCTGAACCTACGATAACCGCATCTACCTTTTTAAGTTGTTTTACCATTTTATATCCTCCTTACGGTTTCTATTTTAATGCCCTTGGTAATCTCGCAGACTGACGGGATCCAGCTTTGCAAATTCATCTGACTCAATATAGTTAGCGTAAGAAGCCACAGCGCCCGGAAATTCTTTCATTTTCCATCCTTCCATATTGATATTGCCGCCGTACAATGGATCACAGTAAGCCCCTTCTAATGTCGCTTGTTTTAACAAAATGAAAAACTCTGAAGCTTTTACGCCTTTCATTTTCACTTTGTTTGCCTCGAAGTCCGTCATGATTTCTATTTGTTGTTCTTCGGTTGCTTTGTCAAATGTAACTTCGAAACGCTTTTGACTTTCTTCGTCCATTTTACGAAGACCTAGCAAGAAGATCATGCCACGATCCAAAATCGATTGTTCTCCGCCAGGCCCTGCCGTTTGATCGACTGCTTTCAAATCAATTGCATAGGGAGCCTGTCGATAGTCGTATGCGTTGACACCCCAGCGTCCTGCTAATTGTTTGTCAATATAATAGGGGACACCTAACTTAATTGCGCCAGGACCGAGTTCGTCCTCAGGTAAAATTTGTTCTGTTGCTGCATTTAATACTTTAAAATCTTGATGACGCGTGAAGAATTGACGTGCTTGCGTTACTTCGATACCTTTATTGCTATCATTTTTCGCTATGTTGTCATTTTTCTTATCCAAACCGCCTGAGAGTAGACCCCCGAAAATAGATCCCCCGACGAGTCCACCAGCAACGAGTCCGGTATTTTTCAAGAAATTTCTCCGTCCCAAATCTTGCTCGTGTTGCGGTTTCCCATTTACGTCTTTGGGTGGTTGTTGATCCGCCATTTTAACCCCTCCATATACATAAAAATTTTTTCATTGATTAGTACATAGAACATGTAGTCATTTCCATACGTTATCCTTATTTATCCTGCCCTTATTTATCCTATTTAGACAACAATACATTCTTTTATCATATTTCTTTTAAGTTTTTTGATTTAGTAAGTGAAGAAGTAGTAGACTGTAATACAGTGCCATTATCTCTTATGATTCGAGTGAAATGGATCACGTGCGTCAAGTTGGAATAAAGATGATACAATCATTTAAGACTTAAAATGATTGTAGTAAAACGTGCAATACTACACAGTAGGCCGTTGCAGAAGAATCACTTTATTTTTTGCGACATACAAAAGAGGGAGGATATTTATGAAAGTAAAATTTGCTGTTATTTTCTTGACCATGATTCTTATACTAAGCGGCTGCAATAATGAGATCGAAACGAATATGTCCCAAACGATGCCGGACTTTGAATTTACTACACAAGACAACGAACCGCTTGGCTTGAAGGATTTAAAGGGTGAGTGGTGGATTGCCTATTTCTCCTATACCAACTGCATCACAGTATGCCCAAGAACGACCGCTAATATGGTCGGTATTCAAGAAAAATTAAAGGAAGATGGTTTGGAACCTCGTATTGTTTCATTTGGTATAGATCCAGAAAATGATACACCAGAAGTATTAAGGAACTATGCTGCAGATTTTGGAGCCGATCTCCGTACGATGAGTTTTTTGACAGGTTATGATTTTAAAACGATTCAGGAATTATCGAGAAACACATTCCTTTCTATATTGGAAAGTGGAGCATTAGATCAACGTGCGCATAGCTATTATTTTTATTTAATTAATCCTGATGGTGAAATTGTGAAAAGATACGATGGTCTAACAGAAACCGAGAATGAATTGTTGATAAAAGATGTAAAGACCGTGTTAAGTAAATAATGAGCTACATAACAAATAACGCCTTTCTAATCGATTGATTAGAAAGGCGTTATTTGTTTTATCTAGTTACCATTTCGGTACACCGACATGGTTTTCCACCCATTCTTCAGTGTAATGAATGGTGGAATGGGCTTTGTTAAGTGGTACGACTTTAAAGCGCTTATTTTGATCTTTAATGACGCCAGTCGGGAAAAAGCGTGGATCTTCGATAGTGACAGTCTTTTGCCCACCCGTTTGTTCTTTCGTTACAGACAGTCTGGCGATTCCGCCAAAGTTCGTATAATCGAACGGTTGGGCAGAATAGAAATTGCCGAGCGAGAAGAACACTTTGGTATGTCCCACTTCTCCATAGCGTTGTAAAACATGTGGGTGATGTCCGAACAGCACGTCAGCACCCGCATCCGAAACGAATTGCGCGAGCTCTGCTTGATCTTCGGACGTTTCGAGTTGATACTCAGGACCCCAATGCAGCGATACGATCGTCACGTCTACCATTGGCTTCATCTGTTGGATTTCATTTTCCATTCGTTCACGATCGATGTAGTTCACCAAGTACTCTTTGTCATGCAAATCTATCTCTACATTTGTACCGTACGTATAGGCGAGCACTCCAATTTTGATGCCGTTCACTTCGACAATTCGTTGAGTCTTGCGGTCTTTAAAAGATTCATAAGCACCTACATACTGCATGCCATATTGTTGCGCATGTTCAATCGCCTTGCGCACACCATTTTCCCCTTTGTCAAACGTGTGATTGTTGGCGAATGAAACCATATCGACGCCAACATTTTGTAAAGCGGGGAGTATATGTTTTGGACTGTTGAACTTTGGATAAGTAGATAAACCAAGTTCCACACCGCCAGGCATAGATTCCTGATTTGCCAAGAGAAAATCAATACTGGTCATCTCCTCTTTTACCGCATCGAATGCAAAATCGAAGTGAGGATACGTGTAAATTGGATTATGTAATAATACATCGCCAACCATACCGATTGTTGCTGTATTAATAATCGTTTCTTCTAATTTTTGATCTGGTTCTACTTTATTCATTTTTTCAGATGTACCGTCTACTGCACTTTTTTGTGCTATTACATCGGCTTTGGCAGATAATGCTTGCTCTCTATTATTCCAATCGCTCCACAAAATCACTCCACCTATAATCCAGACAAAAGCCAAAGAAGCAACAAGCCATTTTCTCATTACAATAATCTCTCCAAATCTATAATTGCTTTTTCTAGTATGTCTCCAAAAACTAACGATAGCACACTAGTAGAATAGTAAACAATTAATTTTTACAAATAAAACAATAAAATAGTTTTTTCTTTATTTATAGATAGAAAATGCCAGACTTCGACAAAGACATCGAAGTCTGGCATTTTCAGTTTTCTATACATTGACTTTTACTTTTGCTTGAATCAAAACTTCCGGTTCCTCGATATCTTTCGTTGGCTTCTTCGACCAGATTGTCGCAAGAATTGGACCCGAGATATTATGCCAGATCGCACCCCATACACTTGGAAGTGCAGCAAGGGGTCCGAAGTGCGCAGTCGCAAGCGCTACGCCCAGTCCAGAGTTTTGCATGCCCACTTCAAGTGAAATGGCGCGTCTGTCGTTTTCGTTCAATCCAAGTCCCAGTGCAATCAAATACCCAAGAAGTAATCCGATCCCGTTATGCAAGAACACGGCGATAAATACGATTAGACCTGAGCTTGCGACGTTGCCTGCGTTTGCGGAAGTAACCGCAGCGACAATGATGAGAATCGCAACAACTGAAATAATCGGTACGACGGTTACACTTTTCGCAACTCCTCTTGGGAAGAATCGTTGGATGAGTAGTCCTAACGCAATGGGAATGATGATGACTTGTACGATTGACTTGAACATCGACAACGCATCCACCGGTAGCCACTGTCCAGCTAACAATAGTAATAATAGCGGCGTGATAAGTGGTGCCAATAGAGTAGAGAGGGATGTCATCGCAACAGATAATGCGAGATTTCCTTTTGCTAAATAGACCATGACGTTTGAAGCAGTACCTCCTGGAACAGATCCAAGCAATACAAGACCGGCTGCTAGTTCAGGTGGTAGTTTCAATAAATAGGCAAGTCCGAATGCAGCCAATGGCATGACAATAAATTGAGCGGCTACACCTATGATCACAGATAACGGATTGGTCAAAATGATTTTGAAGTCCACCGCACGTAACGTCAGTCCCATGCCGAACATGACAACGCCGAGTAAAATCGTGATGTATGCACCAAGTCCGAGAAAAGGAGTCGGGAACATGAACGCAATTACAGCGACTAGAATGACCCAAAATGCAAAGTACTTTCCAGCAATTGAGCCGATTGCTTCAAGTGTTTTCATGGTTTCATCACCTCAGAATCTAAATGGAAAATCTTGTTTGGATTGAGTAAGTTATCCGGATCGAGTGCTCGCTTGATTTTCTGCATGACCAGAAGTGCAGCGCCATGTTCTTCTTGCTGGTATTTCTGTTTGCCGATTCCGACGCCGTGCTCTCCGGTACAAGTACCGCCACGCTCCAGTGCATAGCGAACGATTTTTTCGTTAAGTTCGTCGGCTTTCGCCAGTTCTGCTGGATCATTCATATTCATCATCAGCAAGACGTGGAAGTTGCCATCGCCTACATGGCCGACAATTCCACCTGGCATTTCAAGTGACTCGACTACTTCACGTGCATGATTGACCGCGTCAGCCAGTTCTGAAATCGGTAGACAGACGTCTGTGACCATTAGTTTTTTGCCGGGATTTCCATGAATATAGGCATAGGCCAGATTGTGACGGGCTTCCCATAGTCGATTGCGTTCGGCGTTGTCTGTTTCAAATTCGATATCCGTGCACTGATGATCTGCAACGATTTCTTTCGTGAATTCGACATCTTGCTGTAACCCTGCTTCATTGCCATGGAATTCCAAGAATAATGTGGGTTTTTCTTGATAATTCGTTTCACTGAAGATATTCGCTTGTTTAATAGATGGCTCATCCACCAACTCTACCCGCGCAATCGGAATGCCTGCTTGCAAGATAGAAACGACTGCTTCCACTGCATCATGAACGGTAGGGAACGATGCACGAGCGGCTGTTGTGAATTCAGGAATACCATAGACGCGTAATGTCAGCTCCGTGAAGCAACCTAATGTTCCTTCTGAGCCAACAAATAATCCATTTAAATGAAGTCCAGATGCAGATTTAGCCGCTTTGTTGCCGGTATGGATGACCGTGCCATCTGCCAAGACCACTTCGAGATCGCGAACTTGATCGCGCATGACACCATACTTGACGGAAGTCGTGCCGCTAGCATTCGTTGCCGCCATGCCGCCAAGTGTCGCATCTGCCCCTGGATCGACAGAGAAAAACAATCCATGTTTCTTCAGTTCTTTATTTAATTGTGTACGCGTGACGCCTGGTTGTACCGTAACGAGAAAATCTTCTGCACGTACGTCTAGAATCGCGTTCATGTTTGAAAAGTCGATCGTGATTCCACCACTATCCGGAATGACACTACCTTCTAGGCTTGAGCCGAGTCCGAACGGTATGACGGCTACGTTTAGTTCTTTCGATAGGCGCATAATCTTGCTGACATCTTCCGTACAAGAAGGGAACACGACAATATCTGGTAATTTCATTGTATGGTAAGACTCATCTTTTCCGTGAAGTTCACGCACGGTGTCATTAATGGTCACTTGTTCTTCGGTTAATACTTCTTGCAAAGACTGAACGATATTTTCAGTAGTCGCTGTCATAGGTGTTCTCTCCTTACTGATCAATGAATTATGTTGAAAGTAGTTCTACTGATTAGAATTTTTAAACTATTTTAACTGCCATTATACCATTATACTTACTAATCTGAATTATTCAATGGTATTTTACTTATCTTGCTCTTTTTATTCAATGTTACACGAGCGTAAAAACTATATTCACGCATGTTCGAAGGCCTATCTGACTAGCAGTAACCAATCATATGAATAAAAGAACGCAAAAATAACTGACTGTATTGTTTGTATTTTTATAAACACATATAAATGATTAACAGGCTTTGGCTAAGGAGTGTGTGAAATGAATACTATTTTGTTTGTGGAAACTACGAAAAGTGGTTCGAGCAGGGAGGCGATAAAAGCTGCAGAAAGGTTAGGCTATGCCACCGTGTTGTTAACCGAGAATGCGAGATTTATCGATCAAAGAGAAGAGTTTCCGGAAGTTACGCAAATGATTCACATGGACAGCATAACGGAAGAAACGATTCGGGAACATATTCACGCAATACAGAAGTTGGGATTCAAACTGAAGGGGATTTTCAGTTTCGTGGATCCGTTTGTATCGATGACCGCTCATCTAGCAAATGAATTTTGTCATTCGAAAATTTCTGCTGATGCCTATCTGAAAATGGAGGACAAAGCATTAACTAGGACCGCATTGGCTACAAACGAAGCGACGCCCAAATTTATGATTTTTGAACCATCGACGGATTTGAAGCAGTTCATCAGTGAGCAAGAGACATTTCCTCTGATCGTCAAATCGCCATTTTCAAAAGCATCTAGAGATGTGTATCTCGTTGAAGATCGAAAGGAAATGACTCGTGTCATGAAGAGTATGTTGAAAGCAAATCCTAACCAGCAAATTGTCATTGAAGAGTATTTGGATGGCCCACAGTATTTGGTTGAACTAGTGGTAGTTGAGGGGGAGCTCCATCCAGTTGCGGTAATTAAACAAGATATCCAAAAAGATTTGAAGTTTATCATTACTGGTTATGATATTCAGCTATCACTAGAAAGAAACCTATACGCCAAGCTTATTAAGGCAGTGGAATCTATCTGCAACGACCTTGGAGCAAAAAATGTAGCCTGTCACCTTGAGTTACGATATGTCAGGGATACCTGGAAGTTGATTGAGTTGAATCCACGGATATCGGGTGGCGCCATGAATCGCATGATAGAAGAGGCATATGGTATTAATTTAATGGAAGAGACATTGAAGCTATTTATGGGTGAAGAAATAAATTTGAAGAGAAAGCACGAAAACCATATTTATACGCATTATATTACCGTCAACGCGTATGGCACGCTGTTGAAAGTGACAGGGAAGAATTATGCAAAGAAGCATGAAGGTGTGCGCGAAGTCTACGTGAAACCACGTAAAGGGACATTCATGACACCGCCCATTTCGATGGGAAGTCGGTATGGCTATGTCATCGCTTCTGGCGAAACAGCATCAAAAGCGAAACGAAACGCTTTGCATGCTGCGAAGAATATCAAGTTTTATATAGAATCTAATGAGGAGTGAGAGCAGATGATTACAGTGGCGATGTTGCATTCAAGGAAACACCCGAGCAGAGTAGATAAAGCTTTTGCCTGGGCAGCTGTCGCTAAAATGGAAGGCGTGAATTTTTACTACTTTTCACCACAAGGCGTGAATTTTGAGAAGAAAGTCATTTCAGGTTATGTATATGAACAAGGCGAGTGGGTTGAAAAAGATATGATGTTTCCGGATGTCATACACAATGCATGCGGGATGAAGACCGATGAGGAAATGGACGTCTATATTAAATTAAGTAAGATCGTTCCTTTCACTTCACACTCAGTCGGCAATAAAATGAGTGTCTATAGAAGGATTAGTAAAATGCCAGAATTTGTGGACTATCTAATTCCATCGATCCGGATCGAGCAACCTAAAGACGTGTTGGAGGCTATGAAAAAATATAAAAAAGTGATTATCAAACCAGTATCCGGCAATCAAGGAAGGGGGATTTGGTTCGTCGAGCAAGATGGAGAGCATTTCCATACGATCGTCGATACAGAGAAGACAACCACAAATCGAAAACAACTTATTTCCGATCTTCAAGATTTAATCAGTGGGCAAGACTACTTGGTCCAGCCGTATATATCCTGCCGTACTAAAGATGGCAATCCATATGATTTCAGACTACATGTGCAGAAAAACGGAGAAGGGAAATGGATGATTTCGATTATTTATCCGCGGATCGGTACAATGGACAGAGTGACTAGTAATCTTGCACGTGGCGGCAGTATGGGGACGCTCAGATCGTTTTTAGAAAGAGAATTTGGCGATGAACGAAGGAATATGAGACAGACTTTAGAGAAGTTTGCTGAACGTTTTACCAATGAATTCGAAAGTACTTTCGACATAGAATTTGATGAGCTTGGCATTGATATAGGCGTCGACGAAAATAATAAGCTTTGGATATTCGAAGTGAATTGGAGACCAGGAAATGAGGAACTTGCATTTCTTATCGCAAAGAACTTAGTTCCTTATGCTGTATATGTTGCCAAGCAAAATAAACCGACTTGATGTATATTCCAAACATGATCAATGAATGCCTGACCGCACCCAACCATTCTATCGGCTTTGTCATATATATAGTAGATACGTATATATGAAGGGATGGAAGAAAAACGATGACGACTCCTAGTGTAATTTGTGTTGCGATGAAGAGATTACTGGAAGAACAAGAATTGATGGCTACATTCAGTCAAGGGTTTCAATATGTCTGTTCGTTTCCTGTCTACGATACGATACCCTTTACACTTCATGATTGCGAATTACAAACACCATTCAGTGCCCATTATAAATGCATGAAGACCCCTTATTTCAGATTGGAAAAATTCGATATGGATACATGCTGTGCAACCTTAACTTTATTGGAACCAGTCGATATGGAAGGCAATCCAGTAGACACTTGCGAAGAACTTTACTCCCTCAAGAAGACGAAAAGCTGTATTATAGTCAATATCAATTGTTTTTGCACCATCACACCACTTCCCCCTAAGCTAGTTGATAAAAAATTACCCACTATTGAACCGAAAAAATAAATACAAACTACTAGGAGATTTTATATGCACGATATCATCAGGAAACAAATCTTTGATCAAATAGATACAGACTATCAGAAGTTTTCCTCTGCACTCATACCGACAAACGATACTATTCTTGGGGTGCGAATGCCCGAACTTCGTAAACTTGCAAAAAGGATTGCAAAAGATGATTGGCGAGCGTATTTACAGACAGCGAATGATGAGTATTTTGAAGAAGTGATGTTACAAGGCTTAGTAATTGGTTACGTTACAGCGGACGTGGAAGAGCTCTTACTATATGTAGCGAAATTTGTTCCGAAAATAGATAATTGGTCCGTATGCGACAGTTTTTGTTCGGGGTTGAAATTCACTAAGCAAAATAAGGAACGTGTTTGGTCATTTCTTCAACCGTATGTACATTCTGAGAAAGAATATGAACTTCGCTTCGGTATTGTGATGCTGCTCATTTATTATAGTGAACCCGACTATATCGACAGAGTACTCGGTTTGCTAGATCGCGTGCAACATGAAGGCTATTACGTCAAAATGGCAGTGGCATGGGCATTGTCTAGTTGTTTTGTGAAGTTGCCTGACCCCACAATGAGTTATTTAGCTGGGAGAAATTCATTGGATTTGTTTACGTATAATAAAGCATTACAGAAAATCACGGAATCGACGCGCGTGGAACAAGAAATGAAGAAAGTGATCCGCAGTATGAAAAGGCGCTAACAAAAGCCTAGTCTTGTGACTAGGTTTTTAGCTATGTAAACTGCATGTTTAAAGAGCCTTTGTTCCGGTCGTAAAGTATAAAGAAGGCATTTGGAGATGGATGAAAAATAAGAGAAACCTGACAAATCGTCAGGCTTCTCTTAGAACGCTTTCGAATCACTACATTTCAGTTCACATACATCTGAATGAATCGATCTTCTGCAAGTCTAATCCATAATACTCCCAGCGGTACTGACGTGGATCCCATCGATATCCTGCGATCGAAGTTCTACCGACGAATGTCGGGTAGTACCAGAACCCTTTGTTTCGTGAAGTCCATACATACGTATACCGATACAAGCAACCTGCTATGCCGCCCGGATCCACTGCGCGTAGTTGAGCATCCGGATAGCTCGGTATTTGATTGGGAGGAGCGGAAGTCGGTGCACTTTGCTGTGGATGACCTCCTGGCTGTCCTTGATGATGTCCGTGGTTCTCATGCTGTGGATGATGTCCTGGATATCCTTGCTGACCAGGATGTCCGGGAAACCCCGAGTGTCCTGGATAAGTAGGGTGTTGAGGATAACTTGGATACCCTTGTTGATGCCCTGGATAACTAGGAGGCCATTGCGGGTTTTGTTGATTTGGTGGTGGATATCCTGGGTACCCACCTGGCCACCCCTGCTGTTGTTGGCCATATGGCGGACGATACTGTTGATGGTGTGCTTCATTCTGCTGACTTGGATATCCGTCAGGTAGCTTCGGATACCACATGCCTTCATCTTGCTGATTCAAACTATCACTCCTTCATTTAGACTCATTACACACAACGAAACTGATCAATACGTTGCAAATCAATGCCTATATACTCCCAGCGGAATCTGCGTGGATTCCACTGAAACCCTGCGACAGATTGTCGACCGACAAATGTTGGATAAAACCAGAATCCATGACGTCGTGAAGTCCATACATACGTAAAGCGATATAAACAACCTGCTATGGCACCCGGATCTACCGCGAACGTCTGAAATTCTGGATAGCTCGGGATTTGATTCGGTGGCGGGGAAGTAGGAGCAGCTGCCTGACCGGCTGGATTCCCTGGCCGACTTGGCTGATGTCCAGGGAAATTCGGTTGCTGTGGAAAACTAGGTGATGCAGGGAAGCCGGGCATACTCGGAAACCATTGCATACCTGGGAAACTTTGAGGTCCTTGCATCCCCGGAAACCAAGGTTGCCATGAAGAAAACGATTGCGCTGTGGAGAAGCCTTGCGGGTCAGCACCTTGCCATGAATCTGTAAAGTGCGGATACCCCATAAATTCATCTTGTGGATTCAACTATTACGCCTCCTTTTCTATTCGTTTTATCATATGCAGTCTGTTGGTTATTTGACCTTATTATCTCTTCGTACGACAGCTGTGCTAAACTATTAACAAAGGAAGTGGATTAGAATGAATGAAAATAAACCGCATATTTTAGTAGTGGATGGAATGGCTTTGTTATTCCGTTCATTTTTTGCGACGGCACATAGCGGGCAGTTTTTCCGCAATGCATTGGATGTACCAACGAATGGCGTACAAGGATTCGCGCGGCATACGATGAGTGCCATCTCAATTTTCCAACCGACACATTTAGCGGTGTGTTGGGATATGGGATCAAAAACATTCCGTAATGATTTATTCGCAGACTATAAAGCACATCGTCCTGCACCAGCACCAGAATTAATTCCCCAATTCGATATGGCACGGGAAGTATCGGAAACACTAGGGTGGAAAAGTTATGGGATCAAGAATATGGAAGCGGATGATCTGATTGGTTCGCTGATTGAAACGTGGAAAGACGAAGCAAAATTGACAGTGGTATCAGGAGATAAAGATTTACTTCAGTTACTACAGCCCGATGTGTCGATTGCGCTGACGAAAAAAGGCTTCACGCAGTATGATGAATACACAGAAGCTCGTTTTATAGAAGAGTATGGAATTACTCCTAAGCAATTCATTGATATGAAAGCATTCACTGGCGATTCCAGTGACGGCTATCCAGGAGTGAAGGGGATTGGGCCGAAGACGGCATTGAAGCTCATACAGGAGTACGGTTCGGTAGATGGTGTGCTCGCGGCGAGAGAAAAATTAACAGCAGGAGTACAAAAGAAACTGAATGCAGAAGAGGAAATGTTAATGATTTCAAAGAATCTCGCAACGATTCATTGTGAAATTACACTCGACGATCCTCTAGAAGAATTGAACATTCCGGAGTTCACTGCAGAAACAGCAAACGTGATGGAAGAACTCGGATATTCCATGATTGCTAAACAAGGACTACCTGTTTCACCGTTTTAACGGTTCGATTTTAACAAACGTCAAAATCAGTTTATTCGGCTCATAGGGAATGGAGCGTACACGGCTCGCGCAATTTCTGCCACCGTGGTCATGAACGAGTACATGTAGTTGATTCTCTACGTATTCATACCCGACCATCACGACCCAATGATAATCGAATGAAAATCGGCTACGCCATTTGAACTTGAACCACTTATCAAATTTCAACGCAACGGGACGGTCTTCATCGATTTGCTCCATAGCCTGCTGTACAGTACAAATCTTCACATTCCACTGCGAGCCGACCATTTGGTTCAGCCTACGAACAAAGCGCCAAGTAGGCAAACCAATCTTCGTACTACCTAATGTTCGATACAACTCATTAATAGAAGGAGTTGGTTCAGAAGGGAAGAAATGGCGCAGCAAAACATACGCTGTAACAGGTCCGCAAGCCGACGGACGATAGCTAGGTTCAATGTCTTGATCATATTGGGATTTGCCTTTCACTTCTATGTATTTGGACATGTAGAACTTCTCCTCTCTAGGAAATGTTGTTGGTTGGCGAGGGGGCAATGTGTAGCGCTCATAATTGCTGTGTACCCGCTCAATCCCGTTGGTAATGCGCTCTATGTAGCGGGCCGAGCGCTCATAGTTGTAGCATATTCGCTCTATCCATCCAGTTATGCGCTCTATCACGCGTGGCAAGCGCTCATACAAGTTACACAACCGCTCTATAAAGCAAATGCTGAGAACCTATAGGCTCTCAGCATTTTCACATATCATCTTTAGATCTTCACTTCGTCTAAAAACTGCGTAACTTGTTCAGGGGACTTCGCAAACGCACTATGTAGATGTGCATGCTTCTCACCATTTTGGAAGACTAACAGACTTGGGATTCCCATCACTTCATACTTTTCAGCAATTTCAGGAATAACGTCACGATCCGCTTCATACCATGTGTATGTATCGTATTTTTCAACGATTGGATCAATGAACATATCCATACGCTTACAGTCTGGGCACCAGTCTGCTTCAAACTTCACAAGTACTGGTTGGTCACTCGCAATGATTTCTTCAAACTCAGTTACCGTTTTAATTTCTTTCATTTAAATCGCCTCCATTCAATAAATAGTGTACAATGAATAAAGACGGTTTGGTATTAAATTGCTTATTTTAAAAAGTCTGATTAAATACAAATTAAATATTGCGAAATAGTTTCGAATGATCTATACTTAGATTCATAGACAACGCGTATTTTTTTTACGCTATAAATGAATGAGTGTTCATTCAAAAAACATAAGGGAGGATTGCACGTGACTTATCAAATTAGAAAAGCGGCAGTTTTAGGATCTGGAGTTATGGGTTCTGGTATCGCGGCGCACTTAGCGAATATTGGCATTCCCGTACTTTTACTAGATATCGTACCACCGAAATTAGGTGCAGATGACGAGGCAAAAGGATTAACGTATGATCATCCACAATTCCGCAATAAGTTTGCGGCTACAGCATTGGAGAAATTACAAAAACAAAAGCCAGCGCCTCTGACAACGAAGAAAAGCTTATCATTACTTACACCAGGAAACTTCGAAGACCATTTGGATCAATTAAAGGACGTAGATTGGATCATTGAAGTCGTCGTAGAAAACCTTGATATTAAAAAGAGTTTATATGAAAAGATTGAAAATGTGCGAAAGCCAGGCACCATCATTTCATCCAATACATCGGGCATTAGTATTGAAGCGATGACAGAAGGACGTTCAGAAGATTTCCAGAAGCACTTCCTTGGAACACACTTCTTCAATCCTCCAAGATACTTGAAATTGCTTGAGATTATTCCTGCACAAGCGACATCACCTGAAGTTCTAGAGTTTATGACGGTGTTCGGCGAGGATCGTTTAGGTAAGGGAGTCGTTATTGCGAAGGATACTCCAAACTTTATCGGTAACCGAATCGGTACGTATGGTTTACAAGTGACTTTGCATGAAATGCTAGAACGCGGTTATACAATCGGAGAAATCGACTCGATTACAGGTACATTAATCGGCCGTCCGACTTCCGCGACATTCCGTACATTAGATGTTGTGGGACTGGACACGTATATGCACGTTGCGAAAAACGTCTACGACCAGACAACTGGTGAAGAACAAAAAATATTTGAACTACCTGATGTCGTAACGAAAATGATCGATAATGGCTGGATCGGCGCGAAAGCAAAACAAGGCTTCTACGTGAAAAAAGGCCGAGATATTATGGAACTGGACATGAAGACATTTGAATATGTACCTACACAGAAAATGAAAGCGCCTTCAATAGAGATGGCAAAACAGCAAAAAGGACTAGCTAATAAAGTGAAGACGTTACTGTATGCAAAAGATCGTGCAGGCGAGATTTTGTGGAATACGTTAACACCAACGATGCTTTATGCAGCACAGCTTCACGGTGAAATTGCAGACGATATCGTATCTATCGACAACGCAATGAAGTGGGGCTTCGGCTGGACGCAAGGGCCATTTGAAATTTGGGATGCGATCGGCGTGAAGAAGTCTGTGGACATGCTGAAAGAAGAAGGCAAGGAAATTCCTGAACTTGTTCAGTCATTGCTCGATAAAGGCTATGAAACTTTTTATAAAGAAGAGGATGGCGATACGTACTACTTCGACGGCACGGACTATCAGATGGTGCAAGTGAATGAGAAAGCGATCAACTTGAAGCAGTACAAGAAAAAGCACGGTGTCATTAAGAAGAACTCTGGCGCAAGCTTGATTGACCTTGGCGATGGTGTAGCATTACTTGAATTCCATTCACAATCGAATGCGATCGGTCTGGACATTATTCAGATGATCAACTTCGCAGTAGACGAAGTGGAGCAGAATTTCAAAGGGCTTGTAATCGGGAACCAAGGGAAAAACTTCTGTGTCGGGGCAAACCTTGGCATGATTTTAATGGAAGCCCAAGATGATAATATCTTTGAACTCGACTTTGTCATCCGTTCATTCCAGAGCGCGATGTTGAAGATTAAATATAGCGGTAAGCCGGTTGTTGCGGCACCATTCCAGATGACGCTAGGTGGCGGAGCAGAAGTTTGTCTTCCAGCTGCACATATTCAAGCATCTATGGAAACGTATATGGGGCTTGTTGAAGTAGGGGTAGGGTTGATTCCGGGTGGCGGCGGAAACGTCAACTTGTATCAGAAGCACCTTAAAGGTTTACCGAACGGTGTACCTACTGATTATCAACATATTGCGAATAAAGTATTTGAATCCATTGCCATGGCGAAAACGTCGACATCTGCTGAAGAAGCACGTGAGAACAACTTCCTCGACTTTGCAGACGGCATAAGTGTTAATCCTGATCATCTGATCTACGACGCGAAGCAGGCCGCTTTGTCTTTATTTGAAGCAGGCTATGTAGCGCCGAAGAGAGCAAAAGTTCCTGTAACAGGCGATTCAGGCTATGCGACACTATTACTTGCAGCTGAAGGGATGTTCAATTCTGGATTCATTAGCGAACATGATTTGAAGATTGCGAAGAAACTCGCATACGTACTGTCAGGCGGAAAGATTCCGTATGGTACACGTGTCGATGAGCAGTACTTACTTGATTTAGAACGGGAAGCATTTTTAAGTTTAGTGGCAGAACCGAAATCACAGCAGCGTATGCAGCATATGCTGGTCAAGGGTAAGCCGTTACGTAACTGATGAGAGATAGCTAAAGGAGGAAACAGAATGCGCGAAGCAGTAATTGTAGCCGGTGCTCGAACACCGATTGGAAAAGCAGGAAAAGGTTCTTTGGCAACTGTCCGTCCGGATGATCTTGGGGCGTTGACTATAAAGGAAACATTGAAGCGTGCAGGAAATTATGATGGGCCAATCGATGATTTAATCATCGGTTGTGCGATGCCAGAAGCAGAGCAAGGAATGAACGTAGCACGTAACATCGGCGCATTGGCAGGTTTACCGGACACCACTCCAGCCGTAACGGTCAACCGTTTTTGTTCATCCGGTTTGCAGTCGATCGCTTATGGGGCAGAACGCATCATGCTGGGTCACTCAGAAGCCGTTTTAGCGGGTGGCGTTGAATCGATGAGTATGGTCCCGATGATGGGCAATACGATTCGTCCGAACTACAAACTGGCGGAAGAAGCACCTGAATACTACATGGGGATGGGGCATACAGCGGAGCAAGTGGCGCAAAAGTATGGTATCTCCCGTGAAGATCAGGACGCGTTCGCAGTTGAATCACATAAACGTACGGAAGCAGCAATCAAAGAAGACAAATTTGTCGATGAGATTGTACCGGTTGAAGTAACGAAGCGTTTTGTCGGTTCAGACGGCAAGTATCAGGAAAAAACGATTTTATTCGAAATGGATGAAGGCGTGCGTCCAGGTACGACGACTGAAGTACTGGGGAAATTACGTCCGGCATTCGCAGCGAAAGGCTCCGTAACAGCTGGTAACGCGTCACAAACATCTGACGGTGCAGGAATGGTCTTATTAATGGATAGAGAAGTGGCTGAAGAGCGTGGACTCAAGCCGTTAGCAAAATTCCTTTCATTCGCAGTAGGTGGAGTTCCACCTGAAGTGATGGGGGTTGGACCGATTGTAGCCGTGCCAAAAGCATTGAAACTAGCCGGTCTATCTATTGAAGACATTGATCTCTTTGAGCTCAATGAAGCATTCGCATCTCAGTCACTGGCAGTTATTCGCGAACTTGGATTGGATACGGATAAAGTGAACGTCAATGGTGGAGCGATTTCATCAGGCCACCCACTAGGTGCAACAGGAACCATTTTGACATTGAAATTAATTAATGAATTGAAACGTCAAGGCAAAAAGTACGGCGTCGTCACGATGTGTATCGGTGGCGGAATGGGAGCAGCTGGAGTATTCGAAGTTCTATAAAAAACAGACAAACAAATAGGGGGAAATTACATGACTAAAGCTATGGAGGGAACTACTATGACAGAATTCGTAAAAGGTGGAGCGTTTTTAACTGAGGATATGGACGCTAGTCGCGTTTTCACACCAGAGGATTTTACAGATGAACAAAAGATGATCGCCAAAACAACGGAAGAGTACGTAAAAAATGACGTCACACCGTTAGTTGAAAAGCTAGAGAACCATGAGTTTGAAAACTCCGTAACATTGTTGAAGAAAGCTGGAGATTTAGGACTTCTAGCGGCAGATATTCCAGAAGAGTATGAAGGTCTCGCACTAGATAAGATTTCATCTGCGTTGATTGCTGAGAAATTATCAGTAGCTGGCGGCTTCTCGATTACACACGGTGCACACGTAGGCATCGGTACATTGCCGATTGTGTTATTCGGTAATCATGAGCAAAAAATGAAGTACTTGCCGAACTCTGCAAGTGGAGCAAAAATCTCAGCTTATGCATTGACAGAGCCGAGCTCAGGGTCAGATGCACTAGGCGCGAAGACGACTGCTAAATTAAACGCTGCCGGTACACACTATATACTGAACGGTGAAAAACAGTGGATCACGAACTCTGCATTTGCTGATGTTTTCGTAGTATACGCAAAAGTAGATGGCGACAAATTCACAGCATTTATCGTGGAAAAAGAGTACCCGGGCGTTTCAGTTGGACCGGAAGAGAAGAAAATGGGTATTAAATCATCATCTACACGTACATTGATTCTAGAAGATGCAGAAGTTCCTGTTGAAAACTTATTAGGTGAAATTGGTCGCGGACACGTGATCGCGTTCAACATTTTGAACATCGGTCGTTACAAGCTTGGAGTAGGCACAATTGGCGGATCGAAGCGTGCACTTGAATTGGCTATCAAATATGCTAACCAGCGTAAGCAGTTCGACACACCGATTTCTTCATTCAACTTAACGAAAGAAAAGTTTGGTACGATGGCTTCTATGTTGTACGCAACAGAAAGTTTGATCTATCGTACAGTTGGGTACTTTGAAGAGCGTAACGCGGCGATGAGCCCTGAAGAGCAAAAAGACGGTGCAAAAGTGGCGGCATCCATTGCTGAATACGCAATTGAATGTTCTATCAATAAAGTAGTAGGTTCAGAAGTTTTGGACTATATTTCTGACGAAGCCGTTCAAATTCACGGAGGTTACGGTTTCATGGCGGAGTACGAAGTAGAGCGTATTTACCGTGACTCTCGTATCAACCGTATCTTCGAAGGAACAAATGAAATCAACCGCATGATCGTCCCAGGCACGTTCTTGAAGAAAGCAATGAAAGGCGAATTGCCATTGCTTCAACAAGCACAAGCGTTGCAAGAAGAGTTGTTAATGCTTATGCCGGAAGAAGTGGGTGACGAAGCATTGGCTCAAGAGAAGGCGCTTGTGAAGAACGCGAAGAAGATCGGCATCTTGGTTGCAGGACTTGCAGCACAGCGTTACGGTACGAAGCTCGATCAGGAGCAGGAGATTCTTGTGAACATCGCAGATATTGCGAATGATTTATTCGGTATGGAGTCTGCAGTGCTTCGTACGGAGAAGGCGATCAACAAGAATGGTGAAGAGAAAGAGAACCAGAAGCTTCTTTATACACAGATCTTCTGTCAGGAAGCGTTCGGACGTATCGAAGCGGCAGCAAAAGAGACGTTGCTTGCAGCGGTCGACGGCGACAACCAGCGCATGATGATTTCGGCTTTGCGTAAGTTGACTCGTAATAATCCGTATAACTTGATTGCGAAGAAGCGTGAGGCTTCAGTGAAGCTGATCGAAGCAGAGAAGTATATCGTGTGAGTATAGTTTAGACAGAACGCCTCCTATGTGGGGCGTTTTTGTTTTGGCTGATATTTGTTTAAGTTCAAAAGTGAGAGCATTGGGGTGGTGGGGGAATTTGTGAGTGTGAGGGGATTGAAGCTCCAGCTGGCGGACGCTTTCTGGAGGGCGCGGCCCGAGCCAAGTGAACAGCGAAGGGTTCGCTTTGCCGCATTTCTGTGTACTTTGCAGAAATTAAGGCACCTGTCCAGGGTCTCGAACTCACGCTGATCCTCCCAGAGTCGCCGCCAGCTTCCGCTTCCATCCTACGTTGATGGTGGGGGGACTTGAATTACTTACTGGATGTGGTGTGTTAGTTATTGTTGTTTTTGAACATGGTTAAGTTCAAAAACAAGTGCTTTTGCGTGATAAGAGAATTTGTGAGTATGAGGGGATGGAAGCTCCAGTTGGGGGACGCTTTCCTGAGGGCGTGGCCCGAGCCGCTTCCCTCACTTCGTTCAGTCCAGGGTCTCGAACTCACGCTGATCCTCCAGGAGTCGCCCCCAACTTCCGCTTCCATCCTACGTGGATAGGGGGGGACTTGAATTACTTACTGGAGGTGGTGTGTTAGTTATTGTTGTTTTTGAACATGGTTAAGTTCAAAAACAAGTGCTTTTGCGTGATGAGAGAATTTGTATTTGTGAGGGGATGGAAGCTCCAGTTGGGAACGCTTTCCTGAGGGCGTGGCTTACTCAAGGTAGTGTATGAAAGCACATACGCCTAACGCTTCGCTTTTACTCGCAAAAGCCGTCCTTCGCTACGGCTCTCGCTGATCCTCCAGGAGTCGACCCCAACTTCCGCTTCCATCCTACGTGGATAGTGAGGGGACTTAGATCACTTACTGGAGAGCGTATGTTAATTATTGTTGTGTCTTGACTTATTTCAGTTCAAGTACCGAAGTTCAACATCAATCACAACACTAACTTCCATACACAAAAAAAGTATCACCCGCTCACTTTGCAAGGGATTGGCGCGTAGGAGGGGCGACTCTGGGAGGATCAGCCCGATCAGGTGAGACCACTAAAGGAGCGTAGCGACTAGGGGGCTCACCGCGGGCCCTCCAGAAACGCGTCCCCTCCGAAGCGTCAATCCCCAACCCCAACACATTGCCAGCCCCCCTCTACGCACTAATACAACATCAGTCAAACGCCGCTAAGTTAGCATCTACGCCCCTTTATTTGCTATACTGAAAAAAAGGAGGGATTGATTATTATGACTATGACATACTACGGCTATCCAAAATGTACCACGTGCCGCAAAGCGAAGAAATGGCTTACGGACGAAGGGATTTCATTCGAAGAAAAGAACATCGCCGAACAACCTCCAAGCGAAGACGAGCTGCGCAACATGATCGCGAACTCTGGACTTGAAATGAAAAAGTTCTTCAACACGAGCGGCAAGATATATCGTGAGCTTAACTTGAAAGACAAGCTACCAACCATGACAGAAGATGAAAAAATCGCACTCCTCGCTTCAGACGGAATGCTCATCAAACGTCCAATCGTTTCTGATAACCAAAAAGTGACAGTCGGATTTAATGAAACAACATTCACGGAAACGTGGAAGAAGTGATTTAGATTCTTGTCTTTATACGGGAACTATGGCAAACTAAAGGTAGATAAACTATTATATTTTTGGAGGTAACGACATGAGCACACCAAAAGATTTACGATATTCAGAAGAGCACGAGTGGGTAAAAGAAGAAGACGGTAAATACCGTATCGGCATCACACATTTCGCACAGTCTGAACTAGGCGATATTGTATTCGTTGAACTGCCACAGGTTGGCGATCAATTAAAATCAGACGAGCCTTTCGGAAGCGTTGAATCAGTGAAAACTGTTTCTGAATTGTACGCTCCATTAACTGGTAAAGTGGTAGAAGTGAACGAAAACCTTGAAGATAGCCCTGAATTGGTTAACGAATCACCATATGAAGACGCATGGATGGTAGTAGTTGAAATCGATAACAAAGCTGAACTTGATGAGTTAATGACAGCTGAGCAGTATGAAGAAATGACAGCTGAATAATATTCTAAAAGAAAAAAGCGCTGGAACGTCTCAGCGCTTTTTTATACGCTAGGAGGAAACAGATGGACCCGAAAGTTCTCATTGTAGAAGGCGGTTCGGATCGTAAGCGGCTAGTGCCGATCCTTGCAGAGCCTGTAGAGATTCTTTGTACGAATGGTACCATCAGTGCGTACCATATTGAAGAACTGCTTGAACCGTACGAGCAGCAGGACCTGTTCGTCTTTATGGATGCGGACGCTTCCGGTGAGTCCATTCGTAAGTTGTTCAAACAACTGTACCCTGAAGCGAGACATTTATATACGGATCGTCTCTACCGCGAAGTAGAAACGACTCCCGTTAAGCTATTGGCAAGCATTTTAGCTGCTGCTAATTTTAAAGTACATTCCAAATACTTGGCAGGTGGACCACATGAATAATTGGACAATTGAAGACTGGCAACGCACACAGGCGGCAGAGCAAGTAGCCGCTTTTTATTTATATACACCGATGTGTGGAACATGCGCAGTCGCTTCAAAAATGCTTACGGTAATCGAGACAATGCGTCCGAAACTACCGATTGGAAAGGCGGATTTGAACTATGTCCAGGCTATCGCAATAGAATATGAGATAGAAAGCGTTCCTTGTTTACTTATTCAGCGCAAAGGACAGCCTATAGAAAAAATTTACGCCTTTCAATCCGTCCCGTATTTGCTAGAGAAGCTCAGTTGACAATAGAAGTCGATGTATGGTATAAGTAGTTAATCAAATGAATATGTAACTCTTATAAAGAGCGGCGGAGGGAAGTGCCCTATGAAGCCCGGCAACCGTCACATATGTGAAATGGTGCCAAATCACTCAAAGCGTAATGCTTTGATAGATGAGAGAAATGGTAACGTACATAACTACATACGTTCGGCCTTTCTGCTTGTCTGCAGGAAGGCTTTTTTTATACTAAAGCGGAAAGCGCCGTGAAGGCACGACAGGCGTTGGAGGACTTACCACAAAGGCGTTCTTTGCCTTTTTGGAAAGTCTGAAACGACCCGAGAGCCTGGCGCTTGTAGCTGGATGATACTAAAGCGGAAAGCGCCGTGTAGGCACGACAGGCGTTGGAGGACTTACCACAAAGGCGTTCTTTGCCTTTTTGGAAAGTCTGAAACGACCCGAGAGCCTGGCGCTTGTAGCTGGATGATACTAAAGCGGAAAGCG
>NZ_PDYS01000007.1:0-153607 GCF_002743155.1 Sporosarcina sp. P1 | reverse complement strand
CCCGAAAGCTCTATTGCAGTCCACAACCGCTCTATGACACACGATATCCGCTCTATGATACACGATATTCGCTCTATCCCCCCTATCTCACGCGCGATCCGCTCTATAGGGACGCCCAAAAGCTCTATTGCGGTCCACACCCGCTCTATGACATACAATATCCGCTCTATCGCACGCGGGATCCGCTCTATAGAGACGCCCAAAAGCTCTATTGCAGTCCACAACCACTCTATGACACACCATATACGCTCAATCCCCACCCCCACCCACAAAACACAAAAAAAGCCCCCCAGCCAAAAAACTGGCCAGAGGGCTCCTTTCAAACTACAATTTACTCTTTAATTAACTCCAAATCAACTGGAATATCTGCATCTACTTCTTCGCCGTTTAGCTTTGCAACCGCCGCCTTCATTGCCTTCATCCCAATTTCCTCGGGCTTCTGTGCAATCGTCGCGGACAACTTGCCGTCTTTGACAGATTTGATCGCGTCGTCTGTCGCGTCGAATCCAATCACTTGAATGTCCTTACCAGCTGACTGAATGGCTTCTAGTGCGCCCAATGCCATCTCATCATTATGCGCGAATACGCCTTGGATGTCCGGGTTAGCTTGCAAAATGTTCTCCATTACTGTCAAACCTTCTGCACGGTTAAAGTTCGCTGTTTGTTTCGCCACGATATTCACTTTGCCGTCAACCGCTTCGTTAAAGCCCGCTCCACGGTCACGCGCTGCGGATGAACCTGCGATCCCTTCAAGTTCCGCCACTTTCGGGTTATCCTCGCCAAGTAATTCCATCATGTATTCTCCAGCTAACACGCCGCCCGCTTTATTATCTGAAGCAATGTGGGAAACAACTTCTCCACCTTCTGCTCTGCGGTCTACCGTGATGACCGGAACGTTGGAACTATTTGCCGATTCCACTGCAGAGACAACCGCTTCAGAATCTGTAGGGTTGATGATCAATAAATCTACACCTTGCTGAATTAAATCTTCTACGTCACTCGCTTGTTTAGATGCATCGTCTTGTGCATCTACTACGATGACTTCGGATCCAGATTCTTTCGCTTGTTCCTTCACACCTTCACTCAACGTCACGAAGAATGGATTGTTAAGCGTCGATACGGAAAGCCCGATTTTATACGCTTTGTCGCCTTCATTTCCAGCCTCGCCTTTATCATCCGATGAAGACTCTGAACCTGGCTGATCCAATGAACAAGCTGCCATGACGAACACGACTGCCAAAAGTAGTAACCATTTGATATTTTTCATAAAAATTCACATCTCCTTATGCTGTTTTTTTGCGATCTAAGAGCACTGCGATTAATATTACTGCACCCTTTACAACCTGTTGGAAGAAAGAGGATACGCCTATCAAATTCAAACCATTATTCAAGACACCAATAATCAATGCACCAATTAATGTACCGACAATCCAACCGCGACCGCCAGTTAAGCTTGTCCCGCCAAGTACAACGGCCGCAATAGCATCTAGTTCAAACATATTACCTGCTGTTGGCTGTGCAGAGTTTAAGCGTGATGTCAAAATTAATGACGCAATGGCCGTCAGACCGCCTGCCAATGAATAAACATAAATCTTCACTCGATCAACATTAATTCCGGATAGACGTGACGCTTCTTCATTGCCACCGACCGCATACACACGGCGTCCGAACGTCGTTTTCTTCAATATAAAGTACAGCACTGCAAAGGAGATGGCCATCGTGATGACTGGGACGGGAATACCGAAAATATATCCTTTCCCAAGCATTTGGAATGTGAATGAATCGCCAAGTCCTGAGATCGGACGGCCTTCAGTATAAACTAAAGTCAATCCGCGGAAAATCGTCATCGTCGCGAGTGTCGCGATAAATGGTGCGACCTTTCCTTTTGCAATAATCAAACCGTTGATTGCACCGAGCAGCACACCTAGTAATACGCCGAGTAGCATGGCCAAAATCGGATCCATGCCGCCTGACATCATACCCGCTGTCACGGCACCGGTTAACGCGAGAATCGATCCGACTGATAAATCAATTCCACCGGTCAAAATAACAAACGTCATCCCGAACGCAATCAATGCGTTAATGGAAACTTGACGCAATACGTTGAACAAGTTGTTCAGCGTTAAAAAACTTGGACTCATAACTGAAATAATAACGACAATCAACAATAAACCGATGACCGGTCCTAATTTCTGTAACGACGATTTCATATTAGTCTTGGACAACTTTGTCACCTCCTGTTGCAAAATGCATAATGCGTTCTTGTGTCATGTCCTCTTTCGGTATATCTGCCATTAACTGGCCTTCGTGCATGACGAGCACCCGGTCTGCAATACCGATTACTTCCGGTAGTTCGGACGAAATCATCACAATGGCGACACCACGCTCAGCCAATTCATTGATGATACTGTAAATCTCTTTCTTCGCCCCAACGTCGACACCTCTTGTTGGTTCATCCAAAAACAGAATATCCGGCTCAATACCAAGCCATTTCGCGATGACAACCTTTTGCTGATTACCGCCACTCAACGACTTGACGATTTGTTCAGGTCCAGACGTGCGAACACCGAGACGTTTAGACATTGTGTCATATAACTGATTTTCTTTTGTTCGTTGAATGACTCCTGAATTTGAAATTCGATTGAAGTTCGTCAGACACATATTTTCCCGAACCGAAAAATCAAGAATCAACCCTTCCGATTTCCGGTCTTCCGTGACATATCCAATACCGAGCTTTTTCGCTTGCAACGGATTCGAAATGACTACTTGCTTGCCATCAATGAAAATCTTACCTGCAGTGGGTTTCTTAAAACCGAAAATCGATTGAATGACTTCCGTACGCCCCGCACCCATCAATCCAGCAATACCGACAATTTCACCTTTTCGCACTTCAAACGAGACATCTTCAAAATAGTCACTACGCGAGAGATTTTCTACTTTTAATTTAACTTCGCCTATTTCACATGCACGTGCTGGGAATCGTTCGCCCAGTTCACGGCCGACCATCATCTGGACGATTTCTTCAAACGTCGTGTCTTTTATATTCCGCACACCGACGTATTGACCGTCTCGCAAAATTGTAATACGGTCGCACATCGCGAAAATCTCTTCCATCCGGTGTGAAATATAAACGAATGAAACACCTTCAGCTTGCAATGCCCGAACAGTTGTAAATAACGTTTCAATTTCTCGATCCGTCAGTGCTGCAGTTGGCTCATCCATCACAATTAATTCAGCATTAGAAGAAACCGCCTTCGCGATCTCAATAATCTGCTGTTTACCGACAGATAATTCACGAGTAATCGTGCGTGCATCGACATGTAACCCTAGTTTCGATAAAATTTCTTCCGCTTGACGATTCATTTCTTTCGTCTTCAAAATCCCACTTTTCCCGAACGTCTTTTCTTTACCTAAATAAAAGTTCTCAGCAACTGTCAAGTCCGGTAAAATATTAAGCTCTTGATGAATAACCGCTATTCCGGCAGCTTCAGCTTCCTTGGCGTTCTTGAACTCTACTTTCTTACCTTTGACCGAGATCTCCCCTGCGTCACGTGTATAAATCCCTGTCAAAATCTTCATCATTGTCGATTTCCCTGCACCGTTCTCTCCCATGAGCGCATGGATTTCACCTTTGACTACATTAAATTCCACATTGTCGAGTACTTTATTTCCATTGAAACTTTTCGATATCCCGCTCATCGCAATCATCTCTGCACACCCACTTTCAGAATATGACGCCTGACTGGACGATAATATTGGCATATGGTGTCGCCTCTCCTGTACGAATAATAAATTTCGATTGTCTGGATCGTTCTTTTAATTGATCATGTGTTAGTTCATCTATCGGACATTGTAATTGTGTGATTTCATTATAGACTGTAGGGTTTTCTGCTTTTATTTCGCTCGCAATATATACTTTTTCCGCTTGAAAGTCTTTCATGAGTTCCAATAAAATCTCCGTAAATCCTGGTTTTCCTACTGCGTAAGAAAGGTCGATGCACGGAACACCTTCAGGAATTGGCAAGCCGCAATCTGCAATTGTCAATTGATCGGTATGCCCCATTTTAGCCAGCATAGCCGCAATATCGCGATTGATCATGCCGTGCTTTTTCATCGGCTCTCCTCCAAACGCGCTTCCACTTCTTCAAATGAAGGCATGCCACCTTGTGCGCCGAACTTTTCTACGGAAAGTGAAGCTGCCGCATTCGCAAAATGAACTGCTCGTTCCAAGTTCATTCCGGCTACAATCCCATGAGCAAGAGCTCCGTTAAACGTATCGCCAGCGCCTGTCGTATCCACTGCATTTGTCTTAAAGCTTTCTACGATGACATGCTTTTCTCCATCGAAGAATCGTGCACCGTCACTACCTAGCGTAATAATTAAACGGTTCGGATACTTTTCTAACGCACTGACCATATCCATGCCGAAGATCTGTTCACATTCCGTTTCATTCGGCGTCAAATAAGTAATCGAAGGCATCATGTCAAGTTCGAATCCGCCCGCCGGTGCAGGATTCAACATAACGGGAATTCCTAGCGCCTGGCACTTCGCCAATGTATAGATGACAGTGGGTATCGGAATTTCAAGTTGAAGCATGACCAATTGACTGCGCTTGATCAGGTCTTCTATCTTGTCAATATGAGTTGGCATCAACAAAGAATTGGCGCCCGGTACGACGATAATCCGATTATCTCCTTCTGACAGCAATATATTCGCAATGCCGGAAGCTCCCTCCACCGTACCTACACCCGTGACGCCGACTTGATTCTGTTGAAGGTTATTTACAATGCTTGTACCGAATAAATCATTTCCTACGCAAGCAACCATATGTGTTTCACTACCAAGTCGCGCCGCAGCAATTGCCTGATTCGCGCCTTTTCCACCTGGCACTGTATCGAACACATTTCCAAGAACCGTCTCGCCCTGGTTTGGGAAGTTCTGCGTGCCAACTACCAAATCCATATTGGCACTACCAATTACCGTTATCATCATGCTTCACTCCTTGTTGTTTGGCGAATGAGCAGCTCTGCCGGAATCAGTACTTCACGCTCCGTCAACTCTTGCCCTTCAATTAATTTAATGAGCATCCTTGCTGCCATCGCGCCAATTCTATATAAGTCCTGTGCTACTGTCGTCAAGCCTGGCGTTAATTGGCTCGCAAGCATCGTTCCGTCATATCCAACAATTTGAAGCTGACTGGGTACATGAATACCTGCTGAATAGGCCGCTTTCATTGCGCCTGCTGCCGTCACATCACTACTCGCAAAAATTCCATCAATCGATACTTCTGCCAATACCTTTTTCACCATGGTCTCCGCTACATCGAACTGAAATGGACATTCAATAATATGTGTATGGATATCCTTCCCCTTCACCGCATCATTGAACCCAGCAAATCGATCATCTGCAGGACCTAATCCGGAAGGTCCTCGCATACAAAGAATATTTTTACAGCCGCTCTCCAGTAAATGCTCTGTTCCTATACGAGCACCTTCGCGGTTATCCGTCGCAATATACGGTATCGACGAATGAATTCTTCGGTCAATTGCTACGATGGGTATATCCAATCCCATGTAATGTTCCGCTTCTGCGTGACTTATCGCGACAATGAAACCCGCCACGTATTTCTGTTGCAGCGTCTTCACATAATTAATTTCTTTCTCCAAATCTTCATCCGAGTTACACAGAATCACCGTGTATCCGTACGCCAACGCAACATCTTCAATCGCACGCGCCAGTTCCGGGAAAAACGGATTGACGATATCCGGAACAATCAACCCAATAAACGTAGATTGTTTCGTACTAAGCGAACGCGCAATCATACTTGGCTGATAATTCAACTCCTCAACCGCTTCAGCAATCACGCGTTTCGCCTCTTCACTTATGTATCCTTTATTATTTAAATAGCGTGAAACAGTCGCTACCGAAACTCCAGCGGCTTTAGCTACATCCCGTATATTTGCCAACTATTTCACCTACATTCTGTTCTATGTGGTACCGGTTACACATAATGATAACAGACGGAGTTTTTTAGTGTCAATAGGGAAGTAGTTTTGCTTTCAGCGTGGTTTATTGAGCAAATATTGGGTTAGATAGAGCGGATGGCGCGGGCGATAGAGCGCTTAAATCAACACATTGAGCGCGCGCGGACTGGCATTGAGCGGATAACGCGGGACATAGAGCACTTAAATCAACACATTGAGCGCGCGCGGATTGAACGGATAGCGCGGGCGATAGAGCACTTAAATCAACACATTGAGCGCGCGCGGACTGGCATTGAGCGGATAACGCGGGCGATAGAGCGCTTAAATCAGCACATTGAGCGCGCGCGGACTGGCATTGAGCGGATAACGCGGGCGATAGAGCGCTTAAATCAGCACATTGAGCGCGCGCGGACATTGATTGAGCGGATAGCGCGGGCGATAGAGCGCTTAAATCAACACATTGAGCGCGCGCGGACTTGCATTGAGCGGATGGCGCGGGCGATAGAGCGCTTAAATCAACACATTGAGCGCGCGCGGACTGGGAATGAGCGGATACCGACGGACATAGAGCGCTTAAGCAAATCAAGATGTCTTGTCTATACATATCTATAGAGGTAAAATGAAAATAGAGTCATAGATAAAATCCATAGAGGAGAGATCTGCATGACGAATTCTCGAGAAAACGAAAAAGTCCAATATGAATTACCTGTGGACTTGCGAAAGAGTATAGATTACGTCAGTGGCAACTTATTTATTACAAATCAGCGCTTCATCTTCCAGCCACGCAATATGCATTTTCAAAGAGATATTTTGGAATTCAATATTTCCGACATCAATAATATAGACTCTTCCTTCGTGTTAGGTATTGTGCCGAACGGAATTACCGTGGAGTTAAAAGATGGTACTCTGCATACATTTGTTTTAGAGAGTTCACTATTTGTGAAATGCGATGATATTATTAAGACCGTTTGGGATTTGATGTGAGAAGTGAGTGTCTAAATATTTTGTAAATCAAATACAATTCTACAAAATTGAATATTGGGAATTCTCTTGTGTTCACCCTATCTTTATTAGTACACTAAGTATAGCGAATCACTGAATTGAATTATAAGAGGTGTATGGTTATGAAGATATCTGAACAGGATTTTAATCTAGAACTAGAAAAACTTCAGACTGAGAATAAGTACTTAAAAATGATAGTACAAAATTATTTACCAGAACTTCAAATAAAACAATCTAATAATTTAATTACCAATAAATCAACAGCACAACAGAAAGTTCAACTATTTAAAAGTGTATTTCGAGGTAGAACAGATGTATATGCAACTAAATGGCAGTCGGAGGATGGTAAGAGCGGCTATTCACCAGTTCGTCGGAATAAGGCCAATACCCCTCTTACAGATCAAACAATTTATGATCATTTAAGTGGTAAGCACATTGTTGGTCTATATCCCTTGTTAGTAGATAACTCTTGTTGGTTTCTTGTTTTAGATTTTGACAAAAAGAATTGGCAGGAGGATGTACTTGCATTCGTAAATGTTTGTAAAAGTATTCAGCTTCCTTTTAGCATTGAAAGATCCCGCTCTGGTAATGGGGCGCATGTATGGTTCTTCTTTTCAGAAGCCTTACCTTCCTCATTAGCTCGCACTCTCGGTAAAGAACTGATTGCACAAGCGGATAAGAATACATCTACTGAGCTAGATTCTTTTGATCGTTTATTTCCAAGTCAGGATTCTCTTGCAAATACTAGAAGCCTAGGAAATCTAATCGCGCTACCACTACAACGCTATTCCCGAGATCTTGGCAATAGCGTTTTTGTTGATGAATTTTTTCAACCATTTGTAGATCAATGGCTTTATTTATCTTGTTTAAATAAGGTGGATAAGAACATGGTTTACAGATATCTTCAGTTACTTAAAGTTCAAATTCCTGCTAATAAGGCTATTGGATATTCAACTACAATAAAAGCCATTAAGAAGAACGGTATTCATTTCAAATTAGAAGAACTTTCTGATGCACTTACATCACAACTCGAAAGCTTAGCTTCATTTGGAAATCCTGAGTATTTTAAAGCAAAAGCAAAGAGACTGTCTACGTATACCATACCTTCTTCGATTGATTGTTTCGATAAAACTACTTCACATTTAATTCTTCCAAGGGGATGTGAGCAGGCTATCCAAGAATTAATGTCTTCTAAGGGAATTGAATTAGATTGGATAGATGAACGTTTTGTAGGAAATCCTATAGAGACAGATTTCAATGGCACCTTATCTTCACAACAGGTAGACGCACTTCAACAGTTGCAAGCACATGATGGCGGTGTCTTAGCAGCCGCCACTGGATTTGGCAAAACTGTAACAGCGGCTGCTCTTATCGCTGAACAAAAAGTTAATACCCTGATCATAGTGAACCGTAAACAATTACTAAATCAATGGATTGATCAGCTTTCACTGTTTCTAGACTCACCCCGAAAGGAAATAGGCCAATTTGGCGGTGGAAAACGGATGCCTACAGGAAAAATAGATGTAGCCACCATACAAACATTGACCTCTAGCGGGATTGATCCTATTATCACTCAATACGGTCAAATTATTATAGATGAATGCCATCATCTATCAGCTTATACTTCTGAACAATTAATGAAGATGATTCGAGCAAAATATGTATATGGACTTACGGCCACACCAGCTCGTAAAGATGGGCTTCACCCAATAATTACGATGCAATGTGGTCCGATTTTATATAAAACAGATGCTAAAGAACAAGCACTCATTCGCCCTTTTCATCATGTAATCTTTGAAAGAAGAACCTCTTATAAGACTACATCTGAAAATATCCAGCAAATGTACAATGAGATCGCAGAAGATACTAAGCGTAATGGGCTTATTTTCGAAGACGTGCTTTTAGCACTAGAAGAAGGTATGACGCCATTAATTCTGACCGAAAGAATAAACCATGTAAACATACTTCATAGTTTGTTTAAGGGATTTGCAAAAAATATCATAGTTCTTTCGGGAGAACTCTCTAAAAAAGAACAAGAGAAGGCATTAAATTTCATCCGAGATCTACCGTGCAAAGAAGAACTCTTAATTATAGCGACAGGAAAATATATAGGTGAAGGATTTGATTTTCCACGATTAGATGCGCTGTTTCTAACTATGCCGATCTCTTGGAAAGGTTTATTAACTCAATATGTAGGACGGTTACACCGCAACCACTCTACTAAACAAGAAGTACGCGTATACGATTACATTGACCAGAAAGTCCCTACCCTTATAAACATGGCTAAAAAGCGTTCAAAAGGCTTTAGGGATATGGGGTATGTTAATGGAGCATGTGAGAATAATAATTCTGAACAAATGAAGCTATTTTAATGTAATAGTTCCGGTATATCCATTTAATTGAGACTTCTAAATCTAATTACACATGAAAAGACTGTACAAAAAGTTAGTAAAGCCACTTTCTGTACAGTCTTCATTCCATCACATCACAATATTACTTTCCTTCGCCTTCTCAATAAACTTATCACTCGATTTATTGAAGAACTTTTTCAATCCAAGTCCTGCTACAAGCGCTAGTGCGAAGTAGATCAGTAGATAGAGGATTTGTTTTAACGCTACTGCCCAGATAATTCCGCCGATCGATTCACGCAATAAGGTGATCGCATGCGTGAACGGCATAAATGCAGAAATCTGTTGGAAGAACTCGGGTGCCATTTGGATGGGGAATGTCCCTCCTGATGCACCGAGTTGCATGACCATCAAAACGATTGCGATGACTTTTCCGGTGTTACCGAGTACGGACACGAGTGTGTAGACGATGGAAACGAATACTACACTGATCAATACGCCGAATAAGACAAATGGTAGCTTGTTCACGACGTAGACATTCATGATGAATAATTCACCGAGCGTGACAATCAATGATTGAATCGTGCCAATCCCAGCAAAGATAATTAACCGTCCAAGATACGTTTGATAGCTCTTGAATCGTGTCTTCTCGCGGATATCCACTTTCAACGTGGATACCATGAGCAATGCACCGACCCACAATGAAAGCGTCGTGTAAAACGGACTCATGGCTGAACCGTAGTTTGGAATCGGATATAACTGGTGCTCATTCAAGACGACTGGTTCAGCGAAAAACTTACTGACGCCTGTTGGGTCCGTTGCCAGCACATCCAATAATGTATCCAAGTCTCCGTCTTCTTCTAACTTGCGAATCTTTTCTGCCATCGTTTCAATGGTTTCGCGAGCTTCTGGGAAGTGTTTCTGCGCTTTCGCTAAATCTGTTTTCCCAAGCGCAATCCCTTCTTCTGCTTTTTCAAGCGCAGTACGTAAACGTGGGATCCGACCGTTTACTTCATCCAGTACATCGGATACATCATACAACGCATTCGTAGCATCACGTATCGCAGATTTATACTTTCTCGTCAAATCATTATTGACAAAATCGATAGCATTTCCAACCGAACGATCTAATTCACCCGATACACGGTCGACTTCCGCCAAATGTTTCTTACCGTTTGCTTTTGATTCATTGATTCGACCGACTAAGCTGTCAACGGATGAATTGGCAGATGACAAACTGTCTTGAACCGTTTTGATTCGTTCGATTTCAGCAGACAGTGTATCGGATTTAATGAATTTTTCCAGGTCCGTTAATCCATTGTTAATGGAGCCAATTGCCGTCAGTCCACTATCGATACGGCCAACCATCTTTTGAAGCACTCCGATCGTAACTTTAGGATCTTCCGCAGTTTCTAGCAATCCTGCAAGCTTGTCATCAATTTCTGTCTTCGATGCTTGGAGTTCATTGAACCGATCACGCAGTCCTTCATCGAAAGTTTGTAATTGTTCAATCGCATCCTGGATTGCTTTTTGGCTATTTGCATCAAATTGATTGCGTGCATCGGTAATCTTTTGTTGACTTGCCTGTAGCTGACCGTTCAGTTGATTCAACAACTCGAGGCTAGGTTTTTCACCTTTATTAATAGTAGCTTGTACTTGATCAATAACTTGTTTAGTCGATGATAACTGATCCCGTAACGCGATGATTTTTTGTTGCAGACCGCCAATTTTGTCACTGCCTGTCACTTTACCTGCAGCTTCTAAAACAGTAATGACGGTATCCATTTTACCAATCTGACTTTCTATCGCGGTAGACATACTGTCGAGTTGTTCTTGGTATTTGCTGAAATCAATAGATTCACGCTTATCGATTAAGTTTTGAACGACTTTTTGTGCCCGGCTGTTTACTTCCGTCGCACGATCCAATAAGCCCGTGATATTCACAGAAAGCTCATTCAACTGCTTCAGGAGCTTTTCAGTTTGCGGTGATAATACATTTTCGTAATGATCTTTGATTTTATCCATATCTTCAGTGAGTTTACCCGACAACGCCTGTGTTTGCGTAATTAAATCAGTAGCCGGATTGTTACCGCTCTGCAAATCAGAAATGATGGTTTCCAAATTCGTTTTCAGACGGTTTAAATCTGTGGCGCTATTGTTCAAGGCACTCTGTAAATCTTTAATATTTGTTGAGTCTTTTAGATTCTGATCCTGTTTCTTTAAAAAATCGTAAATATCATCTAACCGAGCATTCGTATCTTCCAGTTTGCCTTGCTTATCACGTAGCGAATCGACAAGACGATCGATGTCTTCACCTTTGCCTGATAACTCGCTCGTCAAATTAGGTACTTTGCGGAATGCCGTCTGTGCGCTCTCCAAGTTAGATGTGATGACGCGCAATGTGTTATCTACGGTCTTTTCATTTTCCTGCAACTTACTGACCAAGCGTGCGTTCAACTTTTTCGCATTGGCATGCACGGCATTGACGTCGTCAAGCACAACATCTACACGATCAATAGAAGAGTCTGCGTAATTCAAGCCTTTATCCATCAGTTCTAACTTTGAATAGATTTCAGGAATGTCAAATTCCAATTGATAAATTAAATCACGTAGCTTTTCGATATTCACACGATTTCCTTCAAGTTCTACTCCGAGATTATTGAATACCTTGATGACTGCTTCATTCGCTTGTTCAACGAATGTTTTATCGATATTTTCTACAATAGCAGACGCACCTTTGCCCGCTACTTTCGGGGAAATTGCATTGATTTTTTCATTGATATAATAATCTAATGTGGGTTTCTTAATATCGTCGGTGATGACACTGCTTAAATTCTCTGAGAAGTCTTTTGGAATGATGATCGCAGCATAGTAATCACCATGTTTCACGCCTTTTAACGCTTCCTCTTTCGTTACAAACTGCCAGCCGAGATCATCGTTCTTGGTCAGCGAGACGATGACTTCATCTCCGACATTGAATTCCTTATCCTCTATTTTCGCACCTACGTCTTCACTGACGACCGCGACTTCTACGCCTTTCGTATTGGAATACGGATCCCATGAAGCAAGGATGTTCATCCAAGCATATAGAGAAGGCAGAAATGCAATCGCCGCAATGACAATGAGTGCTGCTTTATTCTTGAAGATATTCCGAAGATCGCGTCTAACTATAAACCAAATTTTATTCATGTAATATAAACCCTCACTCTATATTCTGTCATTCGCACGTTACACTAACAAACTGGAAAAGATCGTATCGTTCAACACGTCCGTGATTTGCTTTTCCGTCAGTTGTTCATGATGCGTCTTTGACCAATCGTTAACTAGTGCTAAATACGTTTTGAATAAAAGATATGCAATTAGCTCGCTGTCACATGGCTTTAATTCACCTTTTGCGACACCGCGATCAATCTTTCTTGCAATGAATTTTAATATTTCCTTCTCTATAGACGTTAACACGTCTCCTACAGCAGGTGTTCGTAACTCTTTCTCTTCTTCGATCAATTTAATAAATAACTGATGGGTCTCGCGAAATTTCAACAATTGCATAATACGCGCATGGGCATTCTCTTGAAATGACGCGCCTTCTTTAGCTGTCTGTTCGGAGACGTTTTTCATTTCTTCAACCATTTTCCAGACAATTGAATGAAATAACTCTTCTTTATTCGAGAAAAATGTATAGATTGTACCTTTCCCCACATTCGCAATCTTCGCTACTTGATCCATCGTCGTCGCTTTATATCCAAACATCGTAAACGATTTTTCAGCCGCCAATATAATTTCTTCTCTACGATCCATTATGACACTTCCTTCAGAAATGACCGGAATACCGTTTCGGTCTTCTAGTCATTATATTACATAGATTTATAGATAAATGCAAGATATTACACAAAAGACTACCATACAAGCCATATGGTACTGACTTGTATGATAGTCTTCAATTTTTTATTCGATTATAAATACTTTGCGAATCGGTTCTTTGATTACTTTATCGTTTGCTGATTTCACTTCGGTAATCGTTAAATAATAGAGTTCGCCTTTAGTATATCTAGCAATCGGCTTGATTTTTACTGATTTCCCATCTTCTCCGAGTGTTGTAGAAACCGTAACCATTTCACCCATTGCATTTCTCACGACTACTTTTTCTAAGTTCGCAGCATCATGTTGTAATGTATCTGAAAACGTGATAGTCCACTCTTTCATCGTTTGAACTTCATTTTCAGAATCGAAATACGTATAGGGTTGATCATTTTCGATCACTACAACTTGCAGTATTTCTGAAGACAGTTCGAGACCTTCAACTGCATCCAGCACTTTACCCGCTTCCCCGATTTGAACGATCATCTTTCCGTCAACCACTTCTGTTTTTTCTACTTTTGCCGGGTGCAGTTCTCCAGTCTTTTCATCTTTCACTTGAATTTGAAGCTTCCTATCTGTAACTGTCGCTTTTACATTTTCAGGTGTTTTGACCGAGAGTTCAGGTTTTGGATCAGGGTTCGGTGTAGGATTCCAGTTATCTCCTAGATCTGCTCCCAAGTTCGTTGTATACTGCCAACGTAAAATATCATCTTTCTTTAATTCATAAATTCCAGCACTATACTGCGGGAACTCACCATTGACTGAATACATCCAGCCACTTAGCGGACCGCCATCAAATTCCGCTACATTATTAATGCTTTTCACGTATAGGGTTGGACCTACACCAGTAAATTTGAATGGTATTGAGCCACTTTCTACTTCACGTTGTAGTACCGTGAACGCCGTATCCCCCGACTCAATTTCCAACTGTTTTGGGCTAATAATATCCCCCATATTCATTGTTCGTGTTTCTACGGAAAATGTAATATTCGTTGGATGTACTGGTGGCTCTATAGTTTCTTCTTCAGAAAATTGTTGCCAGACAGATTTACCCGTTTTAATTTCTTGTAGTGCAATTAAAGATTGTTCGACAGCTATCGTATTGACCCATTGATCGGCTGGTAAAGTGAATGCAAATGCTCCATTTTTCATTTGGAATTTGCTTAATGCATCTACAGGTGATTTCCCATCTTTTTGCCATTCGATAGATGTAACGTCTTCTCCTGAAGCAACCAGTCCTGAAATGACAGTCGCAATACTGTTGGAGTTTTCTCCCCAAGCGCCCCAGCCAGCTGTATCCAGTTGTTGTTCGCGTAAGACGTGTTTTGCTCGTTCAATGGCTGTATTCACCGCACTATCATCTTGATAATTTGCTAGTGCCAATAAGACCATCGCTGTCATATCGGGATCAGCTTTGTCTTGTACGTTTAATGAAAGAGAAAATCCACCCTTTTCCTTTTCTTGCTTTAACAAATGTTGTAACGCTTTTTCTTTCGCTTCAGCATTCCATGTTCCTACGTCCTGCCCACGCTTCATACCTGTATCTAAAGCGAGCATCGCCCAGGCGTGTTTATTTATAGGACCAATTGATCCATCTGCTTTTTGTTGTGCCGCTAACTCTGCATACAGATTACGATTCGTTTCCCACGCAGTAGTTGGATCCTTCCCTACTGCCAGCAAACCAAAGATATAACGGATATGGTCTGTATCTGACTCGTCACTATTTAATTCTGGATCTTTAGTAATCCACTCTGGTAATCGTGCTGTACCATCAATTAATTGCGAACTAGATGCGCCCAATCCAACCAGTTCCGTCCAACTAATTCCCGGCATACCCCATCTGAAATTATCCTTATTATATCTCTCTACTTCATAAAAACGTAACGTATCCGCTAGCATCTCGTCTACCGTACGAATAACTTCTGGTATAGCCGGAGTATGATTCGCAGTAGTGTTTACATTTGCCAGCTCTTCAACTGTTCCTTCTGTTTTCTCTACTCCTGTATCCACGGCTTGTACTGTCGGAGTTACAAACGACAACATCAACCACAAGCTTACTAACACAGAAAACGTCTTGCTTACTCGACTACCTTTCTTCAACGACTCCTACCCCCTATTTTTTTCAATAAAAAAATCCCGCCTCCGGAAAGAGACTAGGATGGATGGATGCGTGTTTAGACATACCTAATACAACACCACATACACACCTTTTTCCGGAAGGTTGTAAGCATCGTATTATGGTAAGTCTCCTGACTTTTGGATACCAACGCAACTTCAACCTTCCCAGTACGAATACCAGTGGTTGTCTGAAGTCACTTTCCAATTACAGTGGCCGGACCGTTCAGGATTTTCACCTGATTCCTTTTTAAGTCTTGCAAACTAGCAAGACACCAAAATACGCTATAAACTCCTCTTTATCATAAGGAGTCGACATAACAATTGCAATAGCGTAATATTTGACGGTTCATCTATTTACAGGCTTCTATCCTATACCGATTTCTCTAAACGCTATCTTGACTATCTTTTCAGACTATGTAACGATAAGAGATGGATAAACACTAGGGGTGCTTTTGCTGAGAGAGGCGTTCGCCTTAACCCTTGAACCTGCTCTAGATAATGCTAGCGGAGGGAAGTGGACATATGACGGATTTTATCCGTACTATGCAACCGCTTCGCATAGAGAAGTGGTTTTTTTGTGTGAATTTTTTTAAGAAATGAGAAGTGGTAAGAATATGATGAATAAAGTTTTAGAGTTTACTAATGTCTCTTTTCATTATCAAGCAACGAAAGCTTCGAAACCAACTGTTATTTTCGATCAAGTTGACTGGCACGTGAAGGAAGGCGAATTCGTTAGCATCATTGGACCAAGCGGCTATGGCAAAAGCACGTTATTTCGACTCATCACTGGCCTAGAGAACCCTGACAGTGGACAGATTTTATTGGACGGAGAAGTGACAACGAAGCGGTTAGGCAAGGTTGGCTATATGCCGCAGCAAGACTTACTCATGCCGTGGCGGACGATTCTTGAAAATGTTCAATTACCTGTAGAGCTTCAAAAACGTAAACCTTCTTCCGATGAAATCATCCAGTTACTTGCTGACTTCGGACTGGCAGGAGAAGAAAACGCCTATCCTGGAAACTTATCAGGCGGGATGCGACAACGTGTTTCTTTTTTGCGCACAATCCTGACTGGCTCAAATATTTTATTATTGGACGAGCCATTTAGCGCACTAGATGCGATTACGCGGCTGACGATGCAAGAGTGGCTAATCGATCAATGGCAAAAGCTCGATAAAACGATTGTCTTCATCACACATGATATTGACGAAGCCTTATTCCTATCCGATCGCATCTTTGTACTTGCTGAAAAACCGGTACAGGCGATTCGCGAAGTCTTCGTGCCTCTCAGCCGACCACGCACTATGCGGGACTTGGCACGACCGGAACTGATGGAACTGAAAGAGCAACTGATTAACGAGCTTCGTTCGGAGGCGCGGCTATGAAGAAGATGACTTCGTATAGTTGGTCTATACTTCTCGTTGCAATCCTTCTTGGCATATGGGAAATCGCAGCACGACTTTACGACAAAAGCTTCCTCTTCCCGTCCCCTTCAGCGATTCTGATCAGATTATGGGAGCTGAAAACGGAGCTGTTTATCCATCACTTACCTCCGACTGCTTTAACTATTTTGATCGGCTTATCGATTTCGATCATCATCGGATCCACACTAGCGATTGCGATGTATAGTAAGAAACCAATTGAGCAAGCTTTTTACCCTATTTTGATCGCGTCGCAAACGATTCCGGTCATTGCGCTTGCACCGATTTTTGTCTTGTGGTTCGGCTACAGCATTTGGAGTAAAGTCGCAGTCACCGTCCTGATCACTTTTTTCCCGATCACCGTCAGCGTATTCGACGGCTTACGCTCGTCAGATAAGAACTTACGTGAGTTAATGATGACAATGGGCGCATCCGCCAAAGATATCTTCTATAAGCTAGACCTACCTTCCGCTTTGCCATCTTTCTTCTCTGGACTCAAAGTGGCGGTCACACTTAGCGTAATTGGTGCGGCCATTGGAGAATGGTTAGGCGCGCAGGCAGGACTTGGATATTTCAGCAGAAGAATGATGACGCAATTTGATAGTGCTGCTGTATTCGCACCGATCGTCTTGCTTTCGGCAGTAGGCATTATCTTCTTTTTACTCGTTGTCGTAATAGAAAAATACTTTTTACAATGGAGGAATCATCAATGAAAAAACGTCTGTTCCTTAGCATCACGTGTCTTCTTCTACTTCTAGCTGGATGTACAAATGATACAACCCCTGCCAATCAAGAAGAGACACCGAACAATGAAAAGAAAAAAGTCAGCATTATGCTCGACTGGTATCCGAATGCCGTACATAGCTATATATATGTTGCGCAAGAAAAAGGATTTTTTAATGAAGAAAACGTGGAAGTGGACATTCAATTCCCTGCCAATCCGACCGACCCAATGAACTTGACCGCAGCAGGTAAAGTGACACTTGGATTGTATTACCAACCGGACGTCATTTTAGCGCAAGCAAATGAAAATATTCCGGTTAAAGCGATTGCCTCCATCGTACGTGAGCCGCTTAATTACACAGTCATGTTGGAAGAAAGCTCGATTCAATCACCTAAAGATCTTGAAGGCAAAACAGTTGGCTATCCTGGAATTCCACTGAACGAATCTCTGATTAAAACGATGGTAACGAATGACGGTGGCGATTATGACAAAGTGAATATGATCGATGTTGGATTTGAATTGGAATCTTCACTCGTTTCAAAACGCGTCGATGCCGTGACAGGAACATTTATTAACCACGAAGTGCCTGTTATGGACTCGAAAGGATTCAAAACGCGCTACTTTAATCCAGTAGACTATGGCGTGCCGAATTATAGTGAAATCGTGTTGTTGACGAGTGATGATACATGGAATAAAGAACAAGACGCCATCCAGGCTTTCTGGCGAGCAGCTCAAAAAGGCTATGAATTTATGGTAGAACAGCCCGAAGAAGCACTCGACCTCTTGCTGAACAACCAAGATCAAGCCAACTTCCCGTTAGACAAAGCAATCGAAACGGAAAGTTTACAAGTGTTATTACCTAAGATGGATACAGATGGTAAAGCATTTGGCACGCTGGATGAAACATCTTGGGAAGAAGTACGGGACTGGCTACATGAAATGGAAATGATCAAGACGAAACCTGAAGTGGATGAGATGATCTTAGATATCAATACGGGAGAAATGTTCTCTAAATTAACGAAGTAACATACTCAAAAGGCTATTGCGAGAGTCTCCATGACTAATCGCAATAGCCTTTTTGATGATATGCGATTAGTGAGGCAGTACGGTAAACTTCACAGCAAATGACTTCTTCATCGCAACTCCATTCTTATTTTGCGCACCTTGATCCACACGTAAATAATGAACCCCTTGTGGCCATTCAGTAGTTGGTGTAATGAATAATTGCTTACTATTTAAAGGATCCACTTTCGCTGTAAAACTTTCGATACGTTCTGTGCTATTTGGCGAACGGGTAATGTAAATATGTCGAGCATAGTCTTCTTCCAGTAGCAATGCACTAGTGAACTTGATTTTGAATACCTTATTTGGTTGTACATGCAGTTCAGGAAAATCGCCCTTAAATTCATTCAGCAATGCGTTGCTAAGTCGTTCTATATTAACTAATCCCGCACCGAAATGAATGTCTTTTCCCGGCGCCCCTAAGTCTGTCGCGGTCGTTTCAAGTAACCGTCTAATCTCAGTGGGCGTCGCTTCGGGCTTTATAGATTTCAATAACGCCGCTGCGCCTGCTACCATAGGTCCTGAAAAAGAAGTTCCACTGACTGACTTATAGCTATTATTAATTGTTGTTGTATAGATTGCCGCACCTGGAGCAACTAAGCTAACGTGAGAGTTATAGTTTGAAAAGTAAGCGCGCTGATTATCTCTTTCTATTGCCCCCACTGAAATTACAGAAGCGTAGGATGCAGGAAACATGATGGAATTTCCCTCCATTGCATCGTTTCCTGCAGACGCAACGACCGTAATACCCGATTCCACTGCACGCTGTATCGCTTTTTCCTCCAATTGGGAAGCTTGGCTACTTCCGTAACTCATGTTGATCACGTCGACTTGTTTCTTGATGGCGTAATCAATCGCTTGGATACTATCTGACACTTTACTGAGCCCGTTTAGATGCGAGACTTTCAACGGCAATACTTTGGTATCATATATTCCTGTAATTCCCACTACCCCTAGATGATTCCCAGCCCTAGCCGCAATGACGCCTGCGATTGCGGTTCCATGGCCGTTGACGTCCTGAACATTCGTATTATCTGCGTAAAAATTATAACCGCCTGGCTGTATTCGCCCTTGTAAATCTTCATGATATAGATCAATACCAGAATCAATGACGGCTACGACGGTATTTTTCTTTTGCTCTTGCACTCTAGACCACATCAACTGCAGCTTTAGTTGTGGAATCCACCACTGCTTCACAAGAAGAGGATCGTTGAATACGACATGTGAAGAGCGCTCATAATTCGGTTCAATATGTAAAACATTTGGATCTTCGAGAAGTTGTTCCTTCATCAGAAGCATCTCAGCAGAATCTGTAAAGCTCCATAACTCCACTTCGTCTGTAATAGTTTCGCGGTTTTCTACACCCGATAAGTTTTCATCTATAGAAAACGTTTGGCGATTATTTTCATACTCTACCAGTAACTCATTTGAAATCACTTCCGCACTGACTATTTCTTGTAAACCAAATACCGCCATCCATCCAATGCATATAATCAAAAGTAGATGATGCTGCCTTTTCATTCGACCCTCTTTTCTTCCCTGTCACACTTTAGCAATATGGGATTCTTTTAAACCATTATAACTCACCATTTACCATCTTCATACATCCTATACGTTAGATAGGACTACTTTACATGAGGTATTTTGAGAAACCCACTTTCCTAAATACTCTACGCCCTACTTCCTTTATGCCACTACCTGCCTTACGTCTAGAATAATCCCGTCAGTCATAGTATAATCTTGACTACATTGGTATCTATACTCATTTTAAAAGAGAGAGCCATAGCATGAAGTAGGAGAATTTATATGAAAAAATGTCCGATATGTAATGAAATGAATAGAAAACAGCAAGAGTACTGCACACACTGCAAAGCATTTCTGGCATCACGCTATTCCAATAAAAAACGGTCGTTACTGAAAACACCAGTGTACCCGGTTTTATTACTAGCTATTGTGCTAGTCGCGATTACAAGCTATTACGCTATGGAAACCAAATACGGTCGTAAGGCAACAACTGAGCACTTTATTTCAGCGCTGATCGAGCAGGATCATGATGCTTTGCATGAATTGATTGTGCCGAAAGATAGTCGTATTTCAATCAACGCAGAAAGTATTGGAGCATTGCTTACATTGGTGGAAAAAAACCCTTCTATCGTTCAAGTAGTAGAAACTAATTTAAAAGAAAAGACCGACGAAGGCATGTTCTCCATGCGCATAACAGGAAAACGATTCGGCCTCTTCCCGCGCTATACGATCAATCCGACGGGCTATATTCTCAAAGTGAAATCTATCGGGGAGGAAACCGTCCTGTCAATTCATGATACAGAGATGGGCTATATCAAAAAAAGTAAAGAACAAGCAGAATTTGGCCCGTATATGGCAGGGATATATCCAATCAAAATGACGACCACTTTGAATGATGAAAGCGTGCGCGAAGAAATTCAAGCAAACGTATTCGGAGCGAAGCAATCGGTTCATCTCGCTTTTGATTCGATCAAAGAATTGGCGATCGCAACCAATACAGAAACCGACAACGATTTGCCAGTCGTGCAAAACGACGTCGTAAAAGAAGAACCTGTCGAAACGGTAATTGTCAAAGAAGTGATTAAAGAAGTACCAGCTGGTGGTTCAAACGACCATTTCATCATCTCGTACAGCGGTGATGTCTTCCTCGATACTTCCGATTTAAAAGGACTGTCAAAGGATGATTTACGTTTAGCGCGCAATGAAATCTATGCACGGCACGGCTATGTATTCAAATCAAAAGAACTGCAGAACTACTTTGGCTCACAGTCTTGGTACAAACCGAATCCATCCTTCGATGGAAAAATGACCGAGTGGGAGAAGCATAATATTGAGTTGATTAAATCACAAGAATGAAAGAAGGAGCAACCCGCGAAGTCAGCTGACTTCGTGGATTGCTCCTGTTTTTGTGGTGTAGCGCGGTCACAAGCTAACTCAGCTAGCTTCTTCGTCATCCCCACTCTCGCCTTCTACTACAAACTTCTTCATAGCCCTTGCTTCATACGTTACCCAGTCTTCATCGGGCTTGTTGATCAATTCGTCCAAAATCGAAACCGCTTGTGCCTCTTCACCGAGCTGCCACAAAGCACGGCTTTCCTGAAGACGAATCCCTTCTCGGTAAGGTGATTCCATATAATTCACATCTTGTTCTTTACTGAATGCTTTCGCGACCTCCACGACATCTTCATACTTCTGCTCACGTAAATAACTCGAAGCTAGGAAGTACGATGCATCGTCCGTGAAGTAATCACTTTCTTCCGTGCGCACAGCGTATTCTAAATACGCAACAGCTGCTGGGAAGTCTTCCTTTACGAATTGCCTATAGCCTTCATTATAATACATATTCGCTGCTTCATTTGAAACGAATGCAAGCTCCGTTTCTTCTTTCGGCTCTACCTCTTCTACTCTTTTTTCAACCGGCTCTTCTTTCTTAGACACAGTCTCCGTAATAGCCGGTTTTTTCACCGGTGCTGTAGTGGGTGACTCCGTAGCGGTTTCAGGCTGTGTCAGTAGATTCGCTAGTAACCAGACGAAAAATACTAACAGCACGGTCGCAATACTAGCGAATAGTACTACCGCCTCTTTTTTCAGCTTACGTTTGCGCCTAGGCTTAGGAACCGGTCGTGCGATATCTGGACGTGGAGGTTCTGCCGCCACAGCACGTTTGATAGTCGGATCGTCGAGTACATACAAAGGTAGCCCCGCCGTATAACGAGATAAAGTACCGCTTTCATAACGCGCCAACAAGACCGTTTTCATACGATATAATTCAATCGGGACGGGCAGTTTTCCTGCCAGCTGAATCGCGTGATCAATAATATGTAGTGCGTTTTCACCAAATCCTAGCTGAATTTCCGACACTGCATGGTTGTATTCATCGATGACCTGCGTATACGTGTCCCAATTGTCGGTAATCGTTTGCTTCAATTTAATGGCATGTGACTCGTCGCTATCTAGTTCCTTCAGGTAAGCTAATGCCACATGCAAATTTCCGACCTTACTCTCAAGCAACGCTTTATGCCACAGAATCTGCTTGCGGCTAACATTCAACTTTTCCAATTCCCGTATCGTATCAAGTGCCATCGTGTAACGTTTCTGTCGTATCTCTTGTTGCATTTGCTGAATTAGCATAGGAACGTTAGTAAATGAACTCATTGAATCACCTCCACCTACTAAACGGGCGTACGTAGTGACTCACCCATTGATCAATTGTTATGCTCGTCATAAACGTTCCTCCTTTTACGAAACCGTTTTCACTTGTGCATCTTGAATGACTTGACCTTCTATTGAAAAGGCTCTGCGGAATACAGCCGCCACTTTAAAACGCTCGATCCCTTGTGCTTCTTCTTCGGGTATAGTGCCAACCGCTTCCATATAGCTTTCATCGAAATACTCATCGTACACCGGTAACTCTGTTATACCGATTTCTTCAAGTAAGAGCTGCGCTTGATCCATCACAGCATCCAATTGTGCAAGTAAATCGACAGATGCAGGATCAACCGTTTGACGCACGTCTTCAAATAAACTAAAGATTTGCACCGCGCGTTTTGCCATTTGGACGCGGTCTTGCAATGCTTCATCTTGCAAACGCGTGATGGCCTCATCAACGGGCAAGACGGCTTGATTGCTCTCCAACAATTCTTCTAGGGAGCGAAAACTCGTCGATGTAAATTGCTGAAATTGCTTTAAATCTTCTTGTGTGACGGGCTTCTCGATAGGATCTACTTCGAAATCTTCAATCGTAATTTTCTCCAACTGTAATAATTCTTTATCCAATATGCGCTGTAACTCTTCCGGCCTGTTATTCGCGGACTCATGTATAGTACTCATCGAATTCCCCTTTTCAGAAAACTTATGTAATGCATAAATCAAGCAAGAAAAGCCCAGTTTACCCTTAGGCTATTATACTGATAAGATAGCACTTTTTGGAGGCTAACACAATACTGGGCAGTGAATTGTCGAAGGAATGAGGCGACTTTCGTACACTTGTTGACCCATTGTTGCACGAAGTGGCATCGATAGACAGAACATTCATCTAGAAATGTTAAGGTTGCTATTTCTTCAGATAACAAGTAGAGTAGGGATTAATTAAACTTTCACTTATTTCGATAATTTCGGAGTAAGGATAGAGGCGCAAAAACCATTAGTACACAATCAGAGAATCATGAGGTTCTGTGAAGATTGTGGAAAGGGGAATTTGCCGAAGCGGCGAGACACTCATGATCTCCAAGCTGATTCTGGACTGAACAAGTGCAGGATTGTCATATAGGAAACTATATGGTGGGCTATCTCGTGCAAAGAAATAATTCATTATTTCAACGCAACAGCGAGCCCTCGTTGTTGCTTTTTGCGTTCAATTACGTACCGCCCCCACCTCTATGTTTTTTAATAAAATGATAGGATGTGGAGAATAATGAATTTCGGATCAATTATGACAGCGATGGTTACTCCGTTTGATGAAAGAGGAGACATCGATTACCCAGCAACACAAAACTTAATCAATCACTTACTAGCCAATGGAACAGACGCACTAGTTGTCGCAGGTACGACAGGAGAATCCCCTACTCTTACTGCACAAGAGAAAGTAGAACTATTCAAATTCACTGTGCAAACCGTTGCAGGTCGCGCGCCAGTTATTGCAGGTACAGGAACAAACAGTACAAGAGAATCCATCGACTTGACGATCCAAGCAGAAGAAGCTGGCGTCGACGGAATTATGCTTGTCGTCCCGTATTATAATAAGCCTTGTCAAGAAGGGTTGTACCAGCACTTCAAGACGATTGCACAAACGACTACATTACCGGTCATGCTGTATAACATCCCAGGACGTAGTGCCGTGAATATGTTGCCCGAAACGATTATCCGATTGGCAAACAACGTATCGAATATTACGTCTGTCAAAGAAGCAAGTGGTGATCTAGAAGCCGTTGCGGCGATCATTGAACATACCGGAGATGACTTCTTTGTCTACACAGGTGATGATGCGTCTACACTTCCTGTACTCGCTATTGGCGGCGCCGGCATTGTGTCGGTTTCTGCTCATATTATAGGAAATGAAATGCAAGAAATGGTGCACCACTTCAAGACCGGCAATACCAAGCAAGCTGCTACCATTTATCGTGGCCTATTGCCGATCATGCAAGCGATGTTCGCTGCACCGAACCCTTCTCCTACAAAAGCCGCGCTGAACTTGACGGGCGTACCGGTTGGTGGCGTTCGTTTACCGATGATTGCGTTGCCTGACGAACAAGTAGAATCGTTAAAAGACCTTCTAGCGCTTCGAAACCAATCCGCAATCGGCCTTTGATCCATATATAGAAACCACTTTAAGCTGCTGCGAGTCGACCGTATGATATGGTCGTCTCGTAGCAGCTTTTTGATTCATTCGATACGGTGCCAGGTTCTACGACACGGTACCAGGTCCTCACACAATTCGAACACAATTCGGCTGTGACACCGACACAGTACCAGGTCCACACACAATTCGAACTCAATTTGGCTGTGATACGATACGGTACCAGGTCCTCACACAATTCGAACACAATTCAGCTGTGATACGATACGGTACCAGGTCCTCACACAATTCGAACACAATTCGGCTTTGACACCGACACAGTACCAGGTCCTCACACAATTCGAACACAATTTGGCTGTGACACCGACACAGTACCAGGTCCTCACACAATTCGAACACAATTCGGCTGTGATACGACACAGTACCAGGTCCTCACACAATTCGAACACAATTCGGCTGTGATACGACACAGTACCAGGTCCACACACAATTCGAACACAATTCAAGCACAATTCATTCAGGAATTAAATTCTTCTACTGTAACAGCTGCAAAAATTCAATTCTTCAAACCTATAACGTTATTCGTACGCACTTTCCATTTTCCAAAATTCAATTTCACTCTTTTGACCAAAATAAAACTTCTCCACTATACTCAATATATTCACAAAATAATAGGAGGAGAGGTTAATGGCAAGACGTAAACGGAATTGGAGGCCGAATGCAAACTACCATGTCGTCATGCGCGGCAATAACCGACAGAACATCTACAACACGGAAGATGATATGTGGCATCTGATGCGATGCATAGGCCATGCATCTATCTATTATCAATTCACAATTTTCGCGTTCTGTATCATGACCAATCACTATCATATTCTACTTCAATCTGAAGACAGCCTATCTAAAATCATGCGGCATATCAATCGAAAATACAGCGATTATTACTCTAAACGTTATGGATATATTGGACAACTTTATCAGGGCCGATATTATTCTAAAGAAGTAAAATCTCCATACGCAATGCTCGCTGTAAGCCGCTATATTCACCGCAATCCGATCACAACAAAAACACCTTTGGTCAAGCATTTGGCTGATTATCCATTCAGCACATTCCCCTACTATCACTCTTCTGCACCGTCACCTTATTCGTATCTTGATACATCTAAACTCCCACACTGCTTACCTCAACCATTCGAGAAAACTACAGAAGCCTACGTGCATTATTGTTTGATGGACATAGAGGATATTTTGAACCGCCAGAAAAGTAAGGATATTCTAGAAGCGTTCCCTTAATCTCAATATAATGAAATACCAAAAGACTTCTAATGTACTGGATTAGAAGTCTTTTGGCGCGATACGCTGAGTTGTCTGAATAGTTTAGAAGTTGTGTGGGGACCTGGTACCGTTTGCGAACACCATCAATAAATCCCCATAATCCCAAGCGCAATCGCAGGAATCAATGAAAGCATAGGGAACACTATCGCGATCACACCCATCTCTCTATACGATTCCTTGTGGGTCATACCTGTCACAATTAAAATCGTCAAGATCGCCCCGTTGTGAGGAAGAGAATCCAATCCACCCGATGCAATTGATGCAATGCGGTGAAAGGCTTCGGGCGCAGGACCCGTAGTGGTTGCAATCTCATAGTAATGCGAGCCTAGTGCTTCTAATGTGATACCAAGACCACCGGAAGCTGACCCTGTCGCTCCCGCTAAAACGTTTACCGCAATGGCTTCAGAGATTAAAGGGTTTGCATTGATTCCTAAAATCGCGTCGCTTAACTTTTCAAAGCCCGGAACCGATCGTACAATCGTTCCGAATCCTACTGCGGCACTCGTGTTGATCATCGCCATAACAGAATCGCTCGCTCCACTGTTTACTGCTTTTGTGAAGCCTTTGAATTCTCTAATAGAAATGAGTAAAATTAGAACAATGCCCGTTGCCAAGGCTATGACAATATCCCATTTTAAAAAGTTCAATGTAATAATAACAGCCAGTAAAGGTAATAACGAAAGTATGATATGTGGATAGTTCGTACGTGGTTCAGCATTCAAGTCCTCTTCACGTTCTTCGAAAACTTCCCCTGCTTCTCTTAACACTCGTACTCTACGATTCAAATACAATACGGAACAGACAATCATGAACGCCGATGAAACAAGTCCGATAATCGGAGCCGCTGCCGCTGTCGTATGAAAGTACTGTGTCGGGATCAGATTCTGAATTTGCGGTGTACCTGGCAATGCCGTCATGGCGAATGTCATCATCCCCGCTACAATCGTTCCTGGAAGAAGACGTCTGCTAATATTCGCTTCACGGAACATATTCAGGGCCAATGGATAGACTGCGAATACAACAACGAACACACTCACACCACCGTAAGCCAATACACTTGCTGCCACAATGACACCAATGATTGCACGCTCTTTACCAAAAACGCGTGAAATTCCAATAGCTACTGAATGGGCCATTCCGCTGTACTCCATCAACTTCCCGAAAATCGCCCCCAACATAAATACCGGGAACCATTGCTTTGCAAAGTTAACGAACCCTGTCATATATGTATCCGTATACGCGTCCAATAAGTTTAATCCACCGAATAGTGCTACGATTCCTGCACAAATCGGTGCAATCCAGATGATCGACCAACCTCTATAAGCCAATACCATAAGTAACACTAAACCTATAAATATCCCTAACATCCTACCCCTCCTCCAACTGACTATGTACTATTCAAAATAAAACGACTTTAATTTAGAAAAATAGCAGGATCGGAGTTAAATATTCACTACGATCCTGCTTATGGTCAATTAACTACTTGGGAAGTCGAAATCTGTTTTGCTTTCATCATTATAAGAAGTATCAAACCATCTCTCAGAAACGGTTTTAGTTTTCGTAAAGAAGCGAACCGTATCCGGACCAAACATTTGCCCTTCACCAAATCTGGAGCGTTTCCATCCACCGAAGTTATGATAACCAACTGGAATGGGAATCGGAACATTTACCCCTACCATTCCCACTTCGATTTGATCCGTGAACGTCCGTGCAGCGCTTCCACTGTTGGTAAAGATCGTCACGCCATTACCATATTCGTGCTCATTAATTAGATCAATCGCTTGTTCGAGCGTATCTACCCTAACCACGATTCGTGCAGGACCGAAGACTTCTTCCTTGTACACACTCATGTCTGTTGTTACATGATCAAGCAATGTTGGTGCTAAGTAATAGCCTCCTTCATCCGCTACTTTAGGATTTCGTCCGTCCACAGCTAGGACGGCTCCTTCTTCTATAGCCAAATCGATGGATTTCACTACACTCGCTTTTGCTTCAGCACTGATCACAGGTCCGAAATCTGCTTCTTTGTCATCGAACTTTCCGACTTTCAGTTCATTCACTTTTTCTGTTAGCTTGGCAACAAATGCTTCAGCTGTTTTCTGACCTACAGGAATCGCAGAAGAAATTGCCATACACCTTTGTGATGCGGCACCATAAGCTGCGCCAAGGAATGAATTCACCGCTGTATCGATATCCGCATCCGGCATGATGACCATATTATTCTTTCCGCCACCAAATGCCTGTACACGCTTATGATTTTTTGTTCCTTTTTCATAAACTGCTTCAGCTACCGGCGTCGACCCTACAAAGCTAACAGCCATAACGTCTTTATTCGTAAGCAGTGCATCGACAGCTTCTTTATCGCCATTGACCACATTCCAAACACCAGCTGGCAATCCCGCTTTAGACCATAGCTCCGCAAGAATTAATGCAGAATGAGGAACCTTTTCTGAAGGTTTCAGAATCATCGCGTTACCTACTGCCACCGCCATCGTACTCATCGCGACAGGTACCATTACCGGGAAGTTAAATGGTGAAATACATGTTACAACACCTAATGGCTTGTGCATGGAATACGAATTGATTTCTCCCCCCACATTCACCGAGTGCTCACCTTTTAACAAGTGTGGAGCACCAATCGCAAAGTCCACCGACTCGATACCACGTGAGATTTCACCTGCTGCATCAGAGAGCGTTTTTCCGTTCTCTTCACCAATTGCATAGGCCAATCGATCCGTATTTTCTACAAGTAGGGCACGGAACTTGTGAAGTACTTCCATTCGTTTTCCAACTGAAATCTTAGACCAGTGCGTAAACCCTTCTTTCGCTAGCTTCACGACCTCATTCACTTCTTCTGTTGAAGCCAATGGCACTTTTGCAATCCTCTCTCCAGTGGAAGGATTAAAGACATCTCCAAAACGTCCACTCTTGCCTTCAACCTCTTCACCATTAATAAAATGAGTTAACGTCTTTACATCTGTTTTTTGCATAGATCTATTCCTCCTAATTTATAATGAATTCTCTTATACGTTTTGCTTTTGATGATTCAACTTGTCTTGAATCATCAAATACGAAGAAGACATATCTTCATGAGCATGACCCTTTTCTACTTCTTCTTCATAATATTTAATCAGCTGCGAAGTAATCGGTAGCTCTCCGTTAAGTGAATCTGATACATGTTTCGCAAGCTTCAAATCTTTTAATAATAATGAAGTCGTGAATGCACCTTTATTGTACTCATCCTGTGAAATATACGTCTTGTAGTTACGCGTAAGAATTGTACTCGCGCCCGAACTGACGTTAACGATGTCATAGACGATATCCTGATTAACACCCGCAAGCTTCGCTAGTGAGAGAGCTTCCGCAACTGCTTGATTGTGGATACCCGCCATCATATTATTGATGAGCTTTACAATAGTACCAACACCCGGATCTTTTCCTACATGAAATACATTCGATCCAATAGCTTGTAAATAAGGCAGTACCGATTCAAACGTTTCTTTTTCGCCACCTACCATAATGGATAACGTAGCGTTCACCGCACCACTGACACTTCCACTTACCGGCGCGCCCAAGTATTCAAGATTTTGTTGCAATGCCTCTATTTCAATTCTCCTGTTCAGCTCAGGTGAAATCGTACTTAAATCCACTAATACTACTGGCTTCGTAGCACTATTCACAATTCCCTCTTCACCTAAATACACATTTTCCGCAATAGCAGGAGTAGGTAGACTGGTGAAAACGAGATCCACTTCCTTGAGTAACGAAGCAGTAGTCAGACCCACATGCCCCCCCAATTCTCCAAAGCTCTGTTCCGACTCTTTATTGATATCCAAAGCGTAAACGGAGTAGCCTTTTTTCAATAAATTACGCGCCATCGGGAAACCCATATTTCCAAGCCCAATAAACCCAATCTTCTTTTCATTCGCCATACATATTCCTCCTTTTTAATTCGCTTATAAAAATGTAAGCGTTATCATTAATAATAAAAAAATATAGAAACCTAACAATTTGTAAACGATTAATAATTACATAATGATCCTTAATTTATTTCACATACCGTAGTCACATACTACAGTCACTCAATAGTATCTAGAATTATCCAATTAGTCAACCCATTTTCTAAAAATTTTAAATAAACCTGCTAACATGGTATCCTGTTAACAAACATGGTAAAGGAGGAACAGAACATGACAGAACTTACACCCCGTCAATTAAAAGCGCAAGAGACGAAGAAAAACCTCCTAGAAAAAGGCCTAGAGCTTTTCCATGAAAGAGGTTTCGATAATGTAACGGTAGAAAGTATCGCAAAAGCATGTAACGTTTCCAAAGGGGCATTCTACGTTCATTTTAATTCGAAATATGATGTCTTCTTGGAAAAATTTAAAGATATCGATGAATTTTACCTATCATTCATTCCTAGCATTCCCGCTGATCTCAAGGCTTCAGAAAAAATTCTTCTTTTTTATAAAGGCCAAATGACGTATTTAAGGGATGTCTTAGGAAAAGATTTCATTCATACGATTTACACAAGCGCACTGGCATTAACGATAGATGATGAACACTATTTAACTGACCAAAATCGCCAACTGTATCAAATCATTCGCTCTTATGTAGAAGAAGGAGTAGAACGAAATGAGTTTAAACGAGAGCTTTCGGTTGATGAGATTTCAATGCTCGTCACACGTTGCATGCGCGGAACGATCTACGATTGGATCATTTTTAGAGAACGTCTGGATCCTGTAGTAGAAATTCACTGTATTATTTCCGTAGTGTTAGATGGACTAAAATGTGATAGTGAATGAAATAAATCTTTTACGAGAGTGTAATGACAGAACAGACTCCCTTTACTGATCGCTAGCTATTTCACCGTAAAGATCTATTGTTTCTTTCACGCACAACAGAAACCACTCGAATGCATTCGGTTTCAACTATAGTAAATTCCAAACACCTTCTACCGATTTTTATGGAAGGTGTTTTTACTGCAAGTTCGAAATACATTCTCCCTTCATTCAGTCCCGTGCACATGTATAATTTTCAAGCTATAATTAACTAACACAACGCAAAATAGATATCTCATGGAGGCTCTAATGTTTAAAGACGCATTTATTCATACACTCATACAAGTTGAAAACGATAAGAAATGGATGTCTGTAGCGAATTGGATGAATGAAAACTTTTCGGTCATCCAATCAGATAAGACATTGCTAGAAGCGGCTAAAGTTTTGAACGAATTGAAACTTGAATTTCTTCCAGTTGTCGATTCACATCATAAACCGATTGGCATGATGACTCCCCACCATATACTCGAAGCATTCGTCAGTGGCCGTGACAAGCATATGTTGCTCGAGACGATGTTCTTCACGCAAGTAGCTGAAATAGATGAGCAGTCATTGTTGAGTGAACTCCCTTTTCAATCCGACAATCCGGCTGTCTATATGGTGAAAAATCCACAAGGTATGCTCACAGGCCTCCTAACGCAAAAAGAAATCTTCAAAGGGCTAACGGCACTGATGGAAAGCTATATACAAAATGACAAAGTGACGGATATTTTATCTGTTATTCTTGAAAAAGCGTATGAAGGTATTGCGGTAGTCGATGAAAATGGGATCATCATTGAATTCAATGAGGCATATAGCAAATTCACAGGTGTACCTAGATCTGAGGCATTGGGAAGGCATGTAACAAACGTAATTGAAAACACGAATTTACATGAAACGGTCCAAAAAGGTATTCCGGAAAGAGGCGTTCTACAAAATATACAAGGACAAGACATGGTCGTTCACCGAATCCCTATTTGGAAAAATGGCAAAGTAGTTGCAGCAATCGGAATGCTCATTTTTGAAGGGGTTTCGGACATCTACCGGATCTATGAACGATTGCAACTGCAGAAAGTCATGGCCGATACAGAACTTCCTCCCCTATCATCAGAAGGCTTTTCGAGTCTCAATCAAATTATCGGAACGAGTGAAGCGATATCCGACTTGAAAAGAAAAGCGCGGACTGCTGCACGGACACAAGCTGTCGTTTTACTATCAGGCGAAAAAGGCACCGGGAAAAAGGCATTCGCAGAAAGCATTCACTTATTAAGCCCAATCGCATCAAAACCATTTACGATCATACACTGTACGGTTGAGGTCTCAAAAAACGTGGACGAGCAGCTTTTCGGCATGCATGGAATCCTCACTTCCGGTAACGAAAGCACACTCTACTTACAAGATATAGAAGCATTATCTCTGACTTTACAAATGAAGTTACTGGACTGTTTACGACACGCTCCAGAAGGTTTCCCTGTCCAACTCATTATTTCTTCTACACAAAATTTATATGAATTAGCCGAAAGTGATGCATTCAGCTCCGAGTTATATGCCCAATTAAATCCGTTGCAACTGACCATTCCTGCACTTCGCAACAGGAAAGAAGACATTCCCTATTTACTGTCACACTATATGCAGGAAATATGTTTCACACATAAAATACCCGAGAAGTCTTTCACCACTTCGGCTGTGACGTACTTAATGAATTACGAATGGAAAGGCAATATCGAAGAATTGATTGACGTGCTAGAACACCTAGTTAGCACGGTTCATTCCAATAGCATCGACGTAACAGACTTACCTCAACTAATCGTGGAGGGACAAAATATCCACACATTGGAAAATATCAAAGAGAAACAAGACGCAGAAGAAAAAAAGATGATTATCGATTTACTAGATAAAACAGACGGCAATAAATCAAAGACCGCTGAGCTGCTTGGCATCCACAGAACGACATTATACAAAAAAATGAGAAAATTTAATATTTGACTAGAGTGTAGCCTTAATGCTACACTATGTTTATTAATAAAAGTGTAGCCTAGATGCTACACTTTTTTATTGCTGTTTTAAACGTCCTACTTTATTACACGTATTATAATGTAAGGAGCTGACCTGATGGAAACTTGCAAAACGTTTCAAATGCCACCCACCATACTGTACCAGCAAAATTCATTTGCACAGATTGGTGAAAAAGCTGTACATCTCGGTAAGAAAGCACTGATCATCAGCGACCAAATCATGCAGAATCTCGGATACGTAGAAGAGTGTCAGCGTAAATTATCGGAACGCTCCGTTAAAAGTGTAGTCTTCCTTGGTGTAGCTTCAGAGCCAAATGATCAATATGTAGAAGATGCACTTCATTTATATCGAGACGAAACATGCGACTTGATTATTTCGTTAGGTGGCGGAAGCTGTATCGACACGGCGAAAGCAGTTGCAGTAGTAGCGACTAACGGTGGAAACATCGAAGACTACGTAGGCATGAAGAAAATTGCACAAATAGCACCTGTACCTCACATTGCGATTCCAACTACTGCAGGAACCGGTTCAGAAGCAACAGACGTCACCGTCATCACGAATTCAGCAACAACAGTGAAAATGATGATTAAACAGCCTGCTTTCATGCCGAATGTAGCCATCGTCGATCCATTGCTGACGCTCTCTTCTCCTCAAAAAGTAACAGCAGCGACCGGTGTAGACGCACTGAGTCACGCCATTGAAGCATACATATCTAAAAAATCTCATCCGATGACAGATATGATGGCGTTATCCGCAATCAAGTTAATCTCAAAGAATTTGCATCAAGCATTCACGGACGGTCAAAACATCGAAGCTAGAGAAGGTATGTCACTCGCTGCGCTTCAAGCTGGAAGTGCATTTTCCAATGCATCTGTTTGTTTAATCCATGGCATGTCTAGGCCAATTGGTGCCCTATTTGATGTGCCACACGGTTTCTCGAATGCGATGCTTTTACCTGCAATACTGGAATATAGCAAAGATGCATGTATTGATAGATTGGCAGACATCGGCCGGATCTTTTCTTCCGAAGCAGAACAAGTATCAGATGAAGCTGCCGCAGAAATCGCTGTACAATCAGTGAAGGATTTATGTAAAGCATTAGCTATCCCGAATCTTGAACAATGGGGAATTCCACGTGCAGAGTTTGTAAGCGCTATCAGTAAAATGTCTACAGACGCGATCGCCAGCGGAAGCCCTAGCAATAATCCTAAAACACCTTCAAAAGAAGAAATCGCAGAGCTATATCAAGTATGTTATGAATACCAATTTTAATAGAATATGTAATTACACTAGGAGGCCATCTATATGACAACAAATTCAACAGTAACAGTACAAAACTATATTAACGGTGAATGGGTATCTGCTACGACAGACCAAACAGAGCCTGTATATAATCCTGCCACTGGAGAAGTCGTCGCACACGTTCCCATCTCAACAAAAGAAGATGTAGATCGCGCAGTACAAGTAGCTAGCGAAGCATTTGTTACTTGGAAAGAAGTACCCGTTCCACGTCGCGCACGTATTCTATTCAAATATCAGCAACTATTAGTCGATCACTGGGATGAGCTTGCTCGAATTATCACAGTCGAAAACGGAAAAAACTTTACTGAAGCGCACGGTGAAGTACTACGCGGAATTGAATGTGTAGAATTTGCCACAGGAGCCCCTACGTTGATGATGGGTGATAACTTGCCATCCGTCGCATCAGGTTTGGAATCTGGAACCTATCGCTATCCAATCGGCGTCATTGGCGGAATCACTCCATTCAACTTCCCGATGATGGTGCCATGCTGGATGTTCCCGATGGCAATCGCAACAGGAAATACATTTGTACTCAAGCCATCCGAGCGCACACCGATGCTAGCAAACCGCTTAGCTGAACTACTCGAAGAAGCCGGCTTACCCAAAGGCGTCTTCAATATTGTGCACGGAGCACACGACGTAGTAAATAGTATTCTAGATCACGAAAAGATCGCCGCCATTTCATTCGTAGGTTCTCAGCCCGTTGCCGAGTACGTCTACAAACGCGGAACAGATAATCTAAAACGCGTTCAAGCACTAGCGGGAGCAAAAAATCACTCCATCGTCTTAAAAGATGCGAACTTAGACAATGCCGCCACACAAATCATCAACGCAGCATTCGGTTCAGCCGGAGAACGTTGCATGGCATGTTCAGTCGTCGCTGTGGAAGAAGACATTGCAGACGAATTTGTTGAAACATTGCTCAATCGAGCGAATGAACTCACAATCGGAAACGGTTTGGACGAAGGAATCTTCCTTGGCCCCGTCATTCGTGACACGCATAAAGAACGTACAGAACAATACATCGCGACTGGTGAAAATGAAGGCGCAACAATGGTTCGCGACGGTCGCCTAGACAGTGCAGCTAAAGAAAAAGGATACTTTGTCGGACCTACGATCTTTGATCATGTCACGAACGAAATGAAGATTTGGCAAGACGAAATTTTCGCGCCTGTCCTATCGATCAGCCGTGTGAAAAACTTGGATGAAGCGATCGACTTATCGAATAAATCCAAGTTCGGTAACGGCGCATGTATTTTCACAAGAGACGGTGGAAACGTACGCAATTTCCGCGAAAACATCGACGCAGGAATGCTCGGATTAAATATCGGCGTACCTGCACCTATGGCCTTCTTCCCATTCTCCGGTTGGAAAGATTCCTTCTATGGCGATCTTCATGCGAACGGTAAAGACGGACTGAATTTCTATACACGTCAGAAAGTACTTACGGGGCGTTGGGAATAATCACTATACAATTGAAAAACACCTTCTCCCTGTTTAAGCAGAGAGAAGGTGTTTTTCGTAGTATCGAATGATAATTGTCTGAATAGTTCCGAAGTTGTGTGGGGACCTGGTACCGTTCCAAATTTGTGTAGTGACCTGGTACCGTTCCACCGTTCCATGGTACCGTTCCCCTGTACTAATCCCCCCTCCTCCCACATATAGATAGTCCGTAAGAGAAAAAGGGAGGAATCATTCATGAAACCAGCAATTCAAAACAGTAACGCAAGAGGGACTACAAAACAGACCACAATGAAAGCAGCGATCGTTAAAGAATTCCAGACAAAGTTACAAATTGAAAACACACAAAAACCAACGCCTAGAGCCGGTCAGGCATTAGTCAAACTAGAGGCATGCGGCGTCTGTCATACAGACTTACACGCAATCAATGGTGACTGGCCTGTCAAACCGAAACTTCCTCTCATTCCAGGTCATGAAGGTGTAGGAATTGTTGAAGCGATTGGACCGAATGTCACGTCCGTACAAGTTGGAGACCGCGTCGGTATACCTTGGCTCTACTCTGCATGCGGTGAGTGTGATTATTGTCTACAAGGGAAAGAAACACTGTGCCATAGTCAAGAAAATGGTGGCTATTCAGTGGATGGCGGATACGCGGAGTATTGCCTCGCAGCAGCAGATTATGTAGCGAAAATCCCTGAAAATTTAAGCTCTGTTGAAGCCGCACCTATCCTCTGCGCAGGTGTGACAACATATAAAGCGTTGAAAGTATCCGGTGCAAAACCAGGAGACTGGGTGGCGATTTACGGCATCGGTGGATTGGGTCATGTAGCGTTACAGTATGCGAAAGCTATGGGGTTCAATGTAGTGGCAGTTGATATAGCGGATGAAAAATTGGAACTGGCGAAGAAACTCGGAGCCGACATTACAGTGAACGGCAAAAATGAAGATCCTGCCGAAGCGATTCAACAGCAAATCGGTGGCGTACAGGCAGCTATTAGTGTTGCGGTAGCTCAAGTACCTTTTGAGCAAGCGTACCGTTCCGTCAAACGCGGTGGCACTTTGGTTGCTGTCGGATTGCCACATGAAGATTTACCGATCCCTATTTTCAATACGGTGTTAAACGGAATCACAGTAAAAGGTTCCATCGTGGGAACACGAATCGACATGAAAGAAGCGCTGGATTTTGCCGCACGCGGGAAAGTAAAGGCGCAAATTGAAACAGCTCCCCTTTCCGATGTGAATGCAGTGCTTGAAAAGATGGAAAAGGGTCAAATCAATGGACGTATTGTGTTGACGTTTGATTGATAGTAAGTAGAGTTGTGACAACTTAATCGCACATCGAGATGATCAGAACAAGGCATCCAATCGGTTTATCGATTGGATGCCTTGTTTATTATCGATTATTGGGTTGGTAGAATTATTAACACTCTTTTATTATCAAAAACCGAGTGAATTGCATTACATCACCTTGCTGAACGCGACATATAGTACAGCAAGGAGGTGAAGTTTATGTCGAAATGTGCACATGTAAGCAATGAATGGCTTTTCTTCTTCGGGATTTTAGCCGGATATGCGTTGCTCGGTTTATTTTTAATCGTTCCGGGCTTATTGGGCGCTCTCGCTGGAAGCTTGCTGCTGTTAGCTCTTGCTGTGGTGTTGGTGATCATCATCGTGTTGTTCGCCTTGGCGATCATTCTGAAAGGCCTGTCCCGACTGTTTCATCATCGTAAACGCTGATGAAAAAGACAGTCGTCACTTGTACAGTGGCGGCTGCCTTACATATATTGCCTACCACATGTGTAGAATAGGTTAGCAAGATGTTGAGATGGGATGGACATTAGGTTTCCACATCTACAAATATTTAAACCTCTTTCTAACAATCACTCTATATCCACTAAATATTGCTCTTTCAGAACTATTCAAACCAATGAATGACAGTAAGACTATATACGTTACTGCAACAAATACCATTTTCAATAATAGGGCTAACCATCCTTCCCATCCCATACTGTTAACTAGTTGTCCTAGTAAAACAGTTACAATCACTGTAGGAAGAATACCTTTTAAGGTCTCTCTAAAAAATCTAGGTACGTTGATCCCAATCTTATATTGGTAATACCAATTGATCACACCAATTTGGAAAATAATAATCGAGACAGCTGTCGAAATTCCTATCCCGATCGGACCGTATAGCATACCTAACCATATGGAAAGCGGAATATTTAAGAGCGCCATGACAAGATAAGCCTTCGCCTCAAACCTGTGCATACTTTTGACTTGCAAAATCACACCGCCAAGCGTTTGAAACATAGGAACTGTCACCGGTATGAAAATCAGAAGAGTGATCCAATACACTTCTCCATATTCTTCTCCAGCCCAAAATTCTATAAAAGATTGCCCCGTTACGATAAAACCTGATAAGACGATACCCAATATCACAAATTGGATACGACCGATCTGAATCATTAAACTGGTCAATACTTCTCCACTTGCTCCTTCACTTACTAAATTAGATACCTTTGGCATAAAAACGTTGGATATAGCTAATGAAAGTTGCTGATAATAGATTACGAGGGTTAAGGATAATGCATATAGCGCAACTGCTACTGTACTGCTATATATTCCTAATGTCACTTGACCAATTCTCCAAAAGAGTTGATTCACAATCGCCGTAATGAAAATAAAAAAAGAATAATTCATAATTTCTTTAATAAATTCCATATCAAATTTATACAGTCTGATTTTGATTTTAAGATGGTTGAAGCAATATATAGCGTATACTACCCCAATTCCAATATTTAAAATCGTATCAATAATAACAATGGCTATAGACTTATACCCCATTAACAGTAGTGTAATGAGAACACCAATACGCAAGCATATTCTGACGATCCCTATCACATTCACGACCACAAATCTTCCATACCCATTGGCGATAAAATGAAATGCCCCAAGAGGAAGTGATAACATTAGATTAAATACTAGAATAGCCGCCATAATCTTAGCCTTAGAAAATTCGGCATCCGTTAGAGAATGAGCAAAGAAAAGATCCAGATTCATTACGAGTAATGTGCCTATTAGTAATACTAAAAGCGAGATCAAACCATAAATTAAAAATATAGTAGCCAAAAAGTTTTCTTGTTTTTTATCATTTTTCTCACTTTGATACTTCGATATAAACCTGTACATCGTATTGTGTAATCCCAAATCCATAATCGCAATATACCCTACAATTGAACCGATTAACATATACAAACCATATTCAGATTGACCGAGATGCCGCAGCAGGAATGGTGTGAACAATAACCCGCTAAAGGTAGTTAAAATAATATTTACATAGGATAGAAGTGCACCTGATTTAATTTGATCTTTAGCCATACACACCACCCCTACTCTTCAGTAATTCAATCTTTAAAAACTCTATTTCGAATGAATATTTCACTTGCCAAATTTAATATATAAACTTGTGCGTTAGTATTTCTGCCTGACTGCAGGGGCCTTGTTCATAGTGTAAGTGTATTCCGCCTAGTAAAGATTCAAACAAGTTTATCAATCGGGTGGTTGCATATTTTGCATTCCATGTTTCGTATAATGTATGATAGGCCTCAATTCCCAATCTTTCAGCTAAACCAGTAGTATCTAATAAACTGGCAACACATTTGTATAGGTGATGTATATCTCCATTCTTATAAATTAATCCATTTTTATTTTGTTCGAGTAAAAATGGTACAGAACCAATAGCATGACTTGCAACTACGGCACATCCACTATTCATAGCTTCGTTCAAGACTGCTCCCCAACCTTCATTGAAGTCACTAGTGAATAAATAGATATTTGCGCGTTCCATATGACGTCTTACTTCATCTGGCTTCATGTTACCTAGCAGGTTTACATGAGTAGAAAGATCATATTTCTCTATCATTTCTTTCAACTCATCTTCCATCTCTCCGGAACCAATGATATCCATGTGAAACAAGTAATCGCTGGCCTTTAACATGGCAGCTACTTGTATCGCCTGTTCTGGATGTTTTAGTCCTAATAGCCTTCCTACCCACAATATTTTAGGAACTCTATTCTGTTTCTTTTCCATTAGCTCTTTTATGTCATGACGCTTTACTTCAGGGAAGTATCCCCACTTAAATGCCTTTTTCTTATACGCTCCTACTAGTCTAAAATCTGCAGCAGTGTATGCACTTGCACATAACATATACACATTTTTATTCAGATAACGCGTGTGGTTTTTCACTAAAGGAAAGAAGGATCTAGGACTCACCACTCTGTAACGTCCCTTTTTAAAAATCCTTTCAGAGTAGCGGAAGGTGATTTTGTTCTGCTTCAGCCTTTCTTTTATAAAAATTGCTGGTGCGGAACCGATAATTACAATTTCACTTTCTTCACTTAATTGAAAAGCTTTATGATAATTTTCATCAGTAGCATAGGAGTTGAGTGTAAAGGGATATTTCTCGCTCATATCTTCATACCCTAGCTCTACTCGTTCTTCGTGCATGGGTTCAGTTGCAACGAACTTAAAATCCCTTCCAAGCCTTTCGTACATTTCCAGGCAGAAAGGTAATTGATGATGATTCAAGAAATTTGAGTAGAATGTCACTTTCATGATGTCACCTCATTTCGTTTTCCTATCTACAGCAAAGGCTATGCAGTGAGCACTAATTAATTTTATTGTCATGCATAATATTCATGTAAATATCTGTAATCGTCTTATAAATCATCCCGTCATCATGGAGAGTATGTACAGCTTTTAACGCATTTTGAGACAGCCTATTCGCTAGTTGTGGATCTTCAAAAATCATCTTGATATATTCTGCAAGCAATTCATACTCTTCAAAACGATAGAGTAATGCGATGTCTTCATGGGTGGCGTATTCAGGTATCCCCCCTACATTACTAGCTATACATGGTGTTCCTACCATCATTGCCTCTTTTAAGGTGCTAGAGTGGTTCTCCAATGCTGAGGAAAGTACAAACACGTTAACTTTCGACATGGTCTTAGCCATATTGTCAGGTGTTAAAGGACCGGTGAATTCTATATGATCCATCAAGTCCAGTTTATCTATTAGTCCTTCGATGTATTTCATATAACCTGATTTTTTTAGTCTACTTTTTATATTTCGATCACTAATCATCGGATTCCCTGGTACTACTAACTTAACATTTGGATACGTTCTTTTTACTAATGCCAGTGCCTTCAAAATCATGTGTAATCCCTTTAATGGGTAACCTGATGCGTTACACATAATGGTATAAGGCTCACTCGTTTCATATGACCATCGGTAGTTTTTAAATGTTTCATTAATACTTAACGGACACGAATGAATGTTGAGATCAGGAATGATCGCTTTGCAATTAGCATTGGTCCATATATTTTCACTAATAATGTTTCCGGAAATTCTCAGCATTTCTTTTTCATACTTGCTGTTCTTTAAAAATTTTCTTTTTTGCGCAAGAACAGAATCGCCTTTTATCATGTCACGCAAAGTGATATTTTTCTTCAACTCATGGTGTTCAATTCCCGCCTCGTAATATTTCGCAATGGATGCCAATAATCCCTGTATGAATAGTACAGAAGGAATAGTAGGTTTTGCCTGAAGTGCAGCTAATCCTTGTGTAAACTCACTTCCCCACACTTGAATAATATCAGGTGCTTCTTTAGTTAAAAGTCTTTCCCAATCCTGAATATGATCTTTTTTTGCATGATCATATTCAACTGGATTACCGCCTGGTAGGATATAATATTTTACATTCTCTTCTTCTAAGTAAATATACTTTTTATTTCTCCCTGTTGTAACGATCACTAATTCATGTTCTTTTGTAGAGATGAATTCCTGTAGTAATGCATCCATCCATAGGCCATTAGATTCTCTGCCAAATAATTTCTGATGAATGGATCCTATAACAATATTCGTAATCCACATCACTTTCATATGCCATGCTCCCTTCCAGTAACAACAACGCTTCGTTTTTTTGGAACTTTAACTTTTTCTCTCTTAAAAGCATACGGAATATACGGGATTGCAGGTATGACACAGAATATGACAAATCCTATTTCAATTACATAAAGTACCGGATTAATAGTACCGAATAATAAAAACAGGAAGTAGATGACTAGTAAGAAACCCGTAAAGCTAGTTTTTTTATAATATTTCAGATGTTTTTTAAAATTAAAGTAAAAAGTTAAGAATAAAGGAACTCCAGTGAATAACCCGTAAAACCCTAGCAAATCAAACCACCCGGAGTGTCCTTCGATTCTTCCAGATTCTATATGGCTGAACGGACCCAGTATTCCAAAGAAGGGATTGGAAAAGAATGTTTGTAAAGAAGATAAGTATAAATCTACTCTATTACCTAGTTGTCCACCGTTAAAATCTATTAAAAGTGAGTTAGCCAAATCTGTGAACTTTTCATTTAGAATATAGTTCCAACTAAGCTTATCTGCTATAGCTAGGAAAAAATTCCCCATAGCGATTTGATCCACTACCACTAACAGAAAAAAAGAAGTAATCATTAATAGGAGTAAGGTCACTCTGTTTTTGGCAAAGACAACCAGTATAATTCCAAGTATGGATATCAATAGAGAAGTAGCGTAGGAAGCTTGTATCAGCATCTGAAAGGCAACTATACTAAATAACAGAGCTAACGCTTTATGTGCCAATGTGAATAAAGAAGGATTTCTTATGATAGGATATAAACTACCTATTAACAGGAAAACCACACTGTAAATATGGCCAAACCCACCAATGCCTAACTTAGTATACATTTGAATAAAATCCGCTCTTCCAGTCGCAAGCTCTCTAGATGCCATCGGATAATCCAGTAAGCCTAAGTAGGTTTGAAAATTACCTATTATAAAGAATATAATGGTACAAATTGCGATCAATCCCAAAGCTTTATAATCTTTCTTATAATACATATAATAATGATTAATAAATATTCCGGCTAAGAAGATGGGAAAGCTGATAGTAATGGCATTCGTTCCTGCGGCTCCATAAAATAATGTGCCCGTAAGGAAGTAAGGAATGAAAGTAATAAAAAAAACTAGAACAAACACTAAATCTAATGACCATTTTTTTAGAATCCATCTCATATCAGTCGTGATGAACCAAATGAATAGCCAGAATAGTAAGAAAATAACACCTATTATACTTCTCACATATGGAATAGCGATCCACATACAAACAAAAATAATGGCTAAATGATTAATACTAGTTAACAGAGGACTAATATCTTTACTAGTGAGGACTTTTTTAGTTTCGAACATAAAATCAACCCTTGAAAATCAAATTTTTTCATTCGATTTAAATAGTCTACTTAATATTCTTCATACTCATTTCCCCCACACTACTCGGTTTACATAGTCCGTATAGGACAAAATAATTCGTAATACCTTATCCGAAACATTTGGCATACTATAATCACCGACAGGTCGCAAGCTTCCTTGTTCTTGCGTCTCTAAAACTTTCAACCCTTGTATAATTCTTTCTTTCTTCAAGCCCACCATCATGACGGACGTTTCTTCCATCGCTTCTGGTCTTTCATGAGCTTGTCTTATATTCAACGCTCGAAAGCCGAGAATAGAGGACTCTTCACTTATCGTTCCACTGTCACTCAGCACAGCTTTTGCATCTTTTTGAAGCTTTATATAATCATTGAATCCTAAAGGCTTCATCGTTTTAACTAAAGGATGAAATTCTATTCCCTTTTCTTCAATCATGTTCTTCGTTCGTGGATGTGTACTGACAATCACTGGCATTTGATACTTCTCTGCAATCGTATTCAAACTGTCCACCAAATCTAGGAAGTTCACTTGCGAATTAATATTTTCTTCACGATGTGCGGATACGACAAAATAGCACCCTTTTTCAAGATCCAGTCTTTCGAGCACTTCGGAGCGATCAATATCATCTCTTCTGGAATGGATCACTTCAAACATCGGACTACCGGTCTTGATGATTCGGTCTGCTGGCAAGCCTTCTCTTAAGAGATATTCCCTCGCGATATCACTGTAGGTTAAATTAATATCGGCTATATGATCTACAATCTTTCTATTGGTTTCTTCTGGCACCCGTTGATCAAAACACCTATTACCGGCTTCCATATGGAATATAGGGATTTGTTTTCTTTTAGCTGCAATAGCACTAATACAACTGTTGGTATCCCCTAGTACAAGAAATGCATCGGGCTGTACTTCGTCAATCACTGGATCGATGTGAATAAGTATATTCCCTATAGTTTGCACGGCTGTTCCATTCGCTGAATTCAGGAAGTAATCAGGCTTTTTTAATTTGAAATTCTCAAAAAACACTTCATTTAACTCATAATCATAATTTTGTCCGGTGTGAACTAGCGTATGTTCAACGGCAGACGAACTATCTAATTTATTGATGACTGCCGACAATCTTATGATTTCAGGTCTCGTCCCCACTACTGTCATGACTTTTAATTTTTTCATCATCAGACCTCCAAAAAGTATGTGTCGGGCTTTTCCGCATCAAAGCACTCATTTGCCCACATAACAGTTACCAAATCACTATCTCCAGTATTAACAATCGAATGTGCATAGCCAGGCGGGATATCGACCGACTGTAGCTTGTCCCCACTCACTTCATACTCGATCATTTTATCGGAATCCATTCCTCTGAAACGAATGACTCCTTTCCCACTGACAACTAAGAACTTCTCATTTTTTGTATGATGCCAATGATCACCTTTGGTAATATGAGGTTTTGAAACATTAATAGAAACTTGACCTCTTTCACGACTCCTTAAAAATTCAGTAAAAGATCCACGATCATCACGATGCATAGTCAAATCATATGAAAACTGATCCTCCGGCAAAAAGCTTAGATACGTACTATACAAGGCCTTAATTAAAGCGTTCTCCATATCGGGAATATATAAATCGCTTCTACTGTCCTTAAAACTACGTATCAGATCGGCTAACTCTCCAATTTTAATAGGATGTGATCCAGCAACCGTACAACGCCCCTCAATGACTGTCGGCTTTCCTTCTAACGCAAGCTTGAACTCTTCTACTACATCGTCGATATAACATAAATTCAACTCTGCATTCGGATTATTGACTTGAATGTCTAAATCCCTTGCGATATTATGACAAAATGTAGCCACAACAGAATTGTAATGAGGCTTGCTCCACTTTCCAAACACGTTAGGCAGACGATACATATATACTTCAACACCTGTATCCCTCTGATAGGCAGCTACTAATTCTTCAGCAGCCTTTTTACTTCTTCCGTAGGGATGATCCTGTTCCGCTTGAATAGAAGAAGTGATCAGAATCGGCGCTTTATTTTGATGTTGATTTAACAAAGTCAATACTTGAGAAGTCAGACCAAAGTTCCCTTCCATGAATTCGTTGTCATCTTGCGGTCTATTCACACCTGCTAAATGAAATACAAAATTACATTCTCTTGTGTAATGCTCTAGTTGTGTAAAATTAGTATCTCTAGTAAATTCAAATATTTCACTGTACCCCGTATTTTTTAGTTCCGCAATCAGATTTTTTCCTAAGAATCCTTTTGCTCCGGTAACTAGGATTTTCATGACGCAGACCACCTTTTAATTCATAATAGGGAAGGTTCTATTCCAGTGTTCTAATTCAGTTCTAACATACTCTAATTCTAACAGCCTTTCCTTAATCTGTTCAATAGTCAAGATGTCAGTATTATCTGAATTGTATTCTTGGATACTAGAAAGCTCACGATCTCCTTCTTCAAAATACTTGTCGTAGTTCAATTCTCTTTTATCTGATGGAACTCTATAGAAGTTTGGTAAATCTTCGCACTTCACATATTCCTCTTTCGTAAGCAATGTTTCATAGCGTTTTTCTCCATGACGCGTGCCAATAATTTTAATCTCATTACTTGCATTGAATAACTCTTTGATCGCTTGTGCCAATGCACCAATCGTACTAGCTGGAGATTTTTGGACCATGATATCTCCCGCTTCTGCATTATGGAAAGCAAACACTACGAGTTCGACCGCTTCTTCCAGACTCATTAAGAATCTAGTCATGCCCGGGTCCGTAACGGTAATAGGCTGTCCACTTTTGATTTGATCGATGAATAGAGGAATAACAGATCCACGTGAAGCCATGACATTTCCGTATCTCGTACCACATATTAAAGTTCTTTCCGGGGAAACGGTTTTGGATTTTGCCACAAACACTTTTTCCATCATCGCCTTAGAAATGCCCATTGCGTTGATCGGATAGGCTGCTTTATCTGTCGACAGACAAACGACCTTTTCTACTCCATAATCGATGGCGGCTGTTAAGACATTGTCTGTTCCTAAGATATTGGTTTTTACAGCTTCAAGTGGGAAGAATTCACATGATGGAACTTGCTTTAATGCTGCTGCGTGAAAAATATAATCTACTCCATGCATCGCATTTTTCACACTAGCCAAATCTCTTACGTCACCAATATAAAATTTTAGTTTATTGTTTTTGTTTAACTTCCGCATATCATCCTGTTTTTTTTCATCTCGAGAAAAAATTCGTATTTCTTTTATATCGCTGTCAAGAAATCTTTCCATTACCGCATGTCCAAAAGAACCCGTTCCACCTGTAATTAATAATGTTTTGTCCTTAAACATATCCAACACCTCACTTTTTGAAATGGCTTTCCAATATCTCAACTGAGCGATGTACTTTGAAGTTCTCTTCCATGTATTTGCGTCCATTCTCACCCATTATCTTCAACCTTTTGGAAGTAGACATTTCCTTCGCCTTATTTATAAAAACATGTACATCACCAGACCAAACCCATTCACCACAGTCGGCTTCTTCAATCAGCTCTTTTAAGTCTGTTACGTTATCCGTAGCTGCAATAATCGGCTTGGCATACTCCATGTACGATAGAATCCTGGATGGATAATTGGGTATCGAGAATCGCGGATCTAGGATAATCAAACCTATATCACTTTCTTTTGTGATTTGTTCATACTGATCTCTTGGAAGATTTTCAATGACACGCGCATTGTGTATAGATTTCTCTTCTATTACTTGTTCTAATTTCACTCTGTCCGTTCCCCGGCCAACGAATAGGAAATACATATTCTTTTCATCTTTGCAGCCTTCAACAACTTTACATAAAAAGTCTATATACTGCGGCTTCCCCATATTTCCACCAAACAAAAATACACAGGAGTCTTTAGGAATTCCAAGCTGTTCTCGCATGTTGATCTCATGTAGATTAATTACGTTTTTTGAATAACTCACTTTTTTCGTATTAGGAAATATTTCAACAGCAGAAGAGTGAAGTCTTGTATGATGAGTAAGAATATATTGCCTATTCGCATTAGACATGCACCCAATAACATCCGCAGTTTTCAGTAACTTGTTTTCTTTTGATTTAAAGTAATGGTAAAATACACTCTTTTTATTTATCATTCCTAAATCTACAGCGTTTTGTGGGAAGATATCTTTCAACATCAGATAGGCAGGACAATTAAAACGTTTTTTTGCCCATGCAACAAGATCCGCATTCGTGACTGGTGGCGCTTCAAATAAAATGAAATCGAACTCTTTATTCGCAAAGTATTTAATGATTCCACGTTTCATCAAGAGTGGGATCTTTAACGTCGTAACACCTTTCTCTACTAATCCAACATCATAATAATTACCCGTTACAATTCGTAGTACATTGAATCCTCTTTCTTGCTGTAATTCTGTACGTTCTTTATTCCTCGCTTGCTCTGACACTGCGACAGTCACTTCATGACCAGCCTCGTGTAAGGCTTCTGCCAAGTCGGTATATATAGTCGCACCTTTTGATGGTTCCGGAAATGAAGTAGCGATATATAACACTCTCACTATAGTCATTCTCCTTAAAAGACTTATTTTTTAACTTAGCAGTAAGAACTTCTCATTCATTTCCCGAATGCCGATTGCACTTTTATATTTCTTTACATACGGTTGGACTTCTCTTTCGTCCATCATATCGAGCCACCATCTGACATCTTCAAAACCTAGTTGATGCCTAAAATTCACAGTTCCTGATATTCTCGGGTTAATCTCGAAGATATAGTTTTTACCGCCACTCTTACGTAATTGAATGTTAAAACTTCCTACGAGACCTAGACCTTGCGCAGCAATGATCGCATCTCGCGTGATGGACGAATCATCCACTAACTTTACAAATTTCGTATAGCCACCTTGTAATCTTCTTTGGAATGAAATGATTCGGATTTCTTTCCCATCGCTGAACACTCCGACTGTATATTCCTCATCTGACGCATCAATATACTCTTGAATGATCAGTAGTTCCGAAACACTTGAACTGATCTTGTCTAACTCTTTTTGAGTGGTAATGATCGTTAACAGTTTAGACCCGCAAGATTTTCTAAACTTCACAATATATTTCCTTCCGTCGGCCACGAAATTATCTTCTGAGAAATATTCTGGAATATCTAAGCCGAGATGTTCTAATCTTTGCGCTGTTAAATACTTGTCCAAGCAAATATCCACGATTTCTTTTCTATTGATTAACACTTTTACATTCAATCGTTCAAAAATATCCAAATGATGTATAATTGCTTCTATCTCATGTTCACTTACAGGAACTAAGTGAGTTACGTTATAAATTTTGCATTTATTTGAGATTTGGGAGATATAATCCTCATTTCCTGCTGGAAGTGAAGAGAAGAATTTATCGACTACATCTAGTCCTACCGGATGTGAATCTATATCGCACCCAATCAACACATCGGACTCGTTCTTGAGGCATTTCAAAATACTATGCCCCACATCTCCACCGATTGCAGTAACTAATATGACTCTATTCATGATTCCTCTCCCCATTTCTAAACAAGATATCTATCAGCTTTTGATTTCCCGCATCGTATGTCTCAATGTCTCTGATCAATAATTGTCTATCCCAATGTATCTCCTGAAACTCGACTGTTCCATTTGGCAGTGTAAGTGTAGCGAAGCTAAAGCCATTCGTATCTCTTGGCTGTCCAATAGATCCCGGATTAATAACGGTTGTGGAATGCAAGTTCCTCACCATTCGATAATGTGTGTGTCCATGTATCACGTAATCGAATGTCTCATATCCGTCCGCTTCCAATAATTTAGTATCTGGATAGACTCTTCCGTTGATAGGATTTCTTACGCTTCCATGAAACACCCCCACTCTTTTCCCTTCCATTTCCAGAACGAGAGAATCGGGCATGTTTTCAATGAACACTTGGTTGTCAGCTGAAATCCGACTCATGATTCCTTTATAGGAATTCCCATACTTCTTCACTAACTGATCTTCGTCTTCTTCAGCCAAACAATAATCTAAGTAGTATTGGTCATGATTACCTTTTACAGCGTGTAGATTCTTCATACTCCGCAGCTTCGATAGGATAGCATTTTGATCGTAGTAATAACCAAAGACATCACCACAAAATATATACTGATCAATTTCCAGCTGGTCGCTTTGCCTCAAGAACTCTTCAAATGCGTACAAGTTGCCATGTATGTCTGAGAAAAAACAAACTTTCATGTCATCACCACATTTCATTTACACCAATTGTAAATCTCCCAGATAATGTGTCAGCCGTTCTCCTCGTTATAAACATGTTTTCGCTGAATGAGTAGATGTAGTGTTTTGAAGACGATTTTTACATCCAATAAAAAACTCAAATTATCGACATAGAATACATCGTTTTCAAATCTCTTTTTCATAGAAATTGAATTACGGAAATACGCTTGATTGTAGCCAGTGATTCCCGGTACGACGTCTAACTTTTGAACTTCTCTTCCTTCATACACAGACAACATTTCTACTAAATCAGGCCTTGGCCCAATTAGACTCATTTGACCGAATAAGACATTCACTAATTGTGGCAATTCATCCACACTCGTTTCTCTGAGCGCCTTACCGATTTTGGTCAATCTCGGATCACTCCCCGAACAGAAAGTGGACCCATCTTCATTACGGATATCGGGAACGTTTACTTTCATCGTCCTGAACTTAAACATATGGAATGGCACACCGTTTTTCCCTAGTCTGTCCGCCTTATAAAAAATAGGTCCACGATCTTCTGTTTTTATTAGAATGCCGACAACCGAAAGAATCAGGAGTAGAATAGGCAATGTAACTAGGCTGATCACAATATCGATAAGTCTTTTGACAATATTTCTATACATTAGATCACCTACCGTTTAAAATATTTTCTAATTGCTTCACGATATAACGGATATCTGTATTGCTTAGCTGAGTATGAAGTGGTAGAGTCAGTTCATTTTCATACTGTTTATAGGCGTTTGGATAATTCTCCATGTCAAACCCTAAGTTTTTATACGCCGTTAACATAGGTAATGGTTTATAGTGCACGTTGCAGGCGACTCCAGCTTCTGCCATTCGGTTAATGATGTGATTTCTCTCTTTCTCATTGATCCCAGGTAGCCTGACCATATATAGATGACCTGAAGAGTTGTAGTCTTCACCATAATGTTGTAATACATCAATTCCTAACGGCAGCAAGGCTTGATCATATATAGCAATCATTTGCTTACGTCTATCGAGCAGGTCTTCATACCGGGTTAGCTGAATTAATCCAATCCCTGCCGCAATGTCTGTCATATTGCACTTATAAGCCGGATAGACGATGTCGTATTCCCAACCACCTATCTGTGTTTTGGACAGGGCGTCTTTCGATTGACCGTGAAGACTGTACAGCATGTATTGCTTATAAAGCCACTCTTCGTCAAATCCTCGATCATTGCGCCACGTGGCAGCTCCACCTTCAGCAGTAGTGAAGTTTTTTACTGCATGAAATGAGAAACAAGTGAAATCTGCTACTTGACCACATTTTCGATTCTTTCTTTCAGCTCCGAAAGCATGTGCCGCATCACTCATGACCGCAATTCTGTTAAGCTGAGATTGAAGCTTGCCAGTCGCTGTAAACAAGTGCTTTTTGCTTTCTATAATTTTGTAAATCGTGTCGTAATCACACATTTTCCCAGCAATTTCAACAGGTATAATGGCTTTTGTTTTCTCTGTTATGGCATCCGCTAATTGGTTATAATCCATTTCAAAAGAATTGAGAGACGTATCAACTAATACAATTTTTGCTCCCACATGATGAATAATAGATGCAGATGCAGTGTATGTATAAGCTGATGTGATGACCTCGTCTCCAGGTCCAATCCCTAATATTCTTAGTGTCAGTTCCATTGCCGCAGTTGCGGAATTCAAGCACACTGTTTGAGATACTCCGAGATATTCGGCGATTCTTTGTTCCAACTCTTTCGTTTTAGATCCAGTAGTAATCCACCCTGACTTCATGATCTTCATGACTTCATCCATCTCAGCCTCTGTTATATCAGGTATAGAAAAAGGGATATTTCTAAATTTGCTATCTATCACTTCATTCACCCCTCTTGTTCATTTTTCCTAAGTCCATGAATAGAAATCACGACTTATACCGCTTCTACTTCTTGGGTAGGTACTTCCGGAAACTTGCGATTTGCTAACCCAACTAATGTATCTTTTATCTCTATGTCAGACATATTCATCAACTGCTCTAACACACGGACTTGTTCCATTTCTGGTATAGGTGTGGCTTTTCCAATGTGGATTTTCGGGAAAACTGTATCGGTTTGCCGTTCACTTTCATTCATTAATTCTTCATATAACTTTTCTCCAGGCCTTATTCCTGAGTAACATATTCCGATATCGTCTTCCTCGTATCCAGAAAGCTTGATCAGATTTCTAGCTAAGTCCACAATTTTTACTGGTTCCCCCATATCGAGCACGAAAACTTCTCCTCCTTGCGCGAGAACACCTGCCTGTATGACTAATCGAGAAGCTTCAGGAATCGTCATAAAGTATCTAGTCATTTCTGGATCGGTAACTGTAATGGGTCCGCCATCCGCAATTTGTCTTCTGAAAAGTGGAACTACACTTCCTCGCGAGCCGAGTACATTACCAAACCGAACTGCTGCAAACTTTGTATGACTATTTTTCGCTAAATTCTGTATGATCATCTCTGCAAAACGTTTAGTAGCTCCCATAATATTGGGCGGGTTTACTGCTTTATCAGTAGATACAAAAACGAAGTACGAGACGCCAAACAGTTCTGCTGCCTCTGCTACATTTTTAGTACCGAAGATATTGTTCTTCACTGCTTCCATTGGATTGTCTTCCATAAGCGGAACATGTTTATGTGCCGCGGCATGGTAAATGACATCTGGTTTTTGTTCGCTAACCACATCGAATATTCGATTTCGATCCTGTACGTCTGCAATGACGGGAACAATTTCTATTTCACTAGAAAGCTTTTGGCGGAGCTCCATATCGATGGTATAGATAGAGTTTTCACCATGTCCTAATAAAATCAGTTTCTTCGGTTTAAATTCTGCCACTTGTCGGCAAATCTCGGAACCGATGGAACCACCTGCCCCTGTTATAAGAATCGTATTATCTTGCAGTTTGCCTTTTATCGCCTGTAAGTCTAGCTGGACCTCGTCACGTCCAAGAAGATCTTCAATTTTCACATCACGCACATCTTGAATCGATACTTTTCCCGTGATTAAGTCTTCAATCAGTGGAATCGTTTGTGTAGTAATACTGGTTTCCACACACTTCTTCATTAATAGTGCCATCTTCCGTTTATCCATCGATGGTATGGCAATGACGATTTTATCCGCTTCGTATCTGTTTACATATTGCTGGATGTCTTCTGTACCGCCACAAACGCGAATACCGTAAATTTCCAACCCTTGTTTCATAGGATCATCATCTATAAATGCTACTGGCCGCATACCATGCCTAGGGTTATTCAATATTTGTCTTGCTATCATAATCCCAGCTTGTCCAGCACCTATTATGATTGTTCGTTCCATTTTCACATCATGGGCTTTAATCTTTCGACCTCCGGCTACTCTCCAAGATAATCTTGACCCTCCGATGAGCAAGACATGCAGCATCCAAGTAATCACGAGTGCACGCATCGAAATGTTTTGAGTGAGTGAATATTGCACAACAGCGACCACCAATATAGATAACGACACCGCCACGACGATAGATCGCAATTCACCAATCGATGCATATGTCCACGCTTTCCTATATAGGCCGAATCGCCAGGCGAAAAAGTGATGAGAAATTTGTATCGTTACTGCACTAATCAACAACAATTTACTAAAAAACACGTCAACGAATGGCGTTAATATAAAATAGCCGATATAAATGGAATACAAAACAATCACTGAATCTACTACAATGAGCATAGTCATTCTCTTGCGAATGGTCACATCAACCTCCCCTTTCGAAAATCCATTATGTAATCTCTTAAAGCGTGTTGTATAAATGCCTCTTGTGTATAAAAACAACACAAAATACGCGTATTTCATTCGTTTTAACTAGTATACTACAGATAGTTCAGTATATTCAATCTTTTATTGTAGTTATACTACACATTTTTTAGAATTTTCTATTTCCAATGATAGTACTACTACACAAAAAGCTTACAAATTAGTATTTTACTCGCTTTCATCTCAACTATACTCGACTTTCGGTCTACAACTTATCTATGCTATTAGCTCTTAGTAAATTCAGAATCAACGCCCAAACAAAACCTTTTGAACTAAAACATAGATGCTAGCAAATAATAAGCAAGTACTCTACTCAACATACTAACTAGAAACATTTGCTCAAATCATGGCTATTTATACGTAAAAGGTAGTAATCCTATCGAATAATGAATAGCCAACGACATAACGTAAAAACAGACTAGGACAAAACAAAAAAATGCATGAAGGATCATTCTTCTCCTTCCTGCATTTTTTTAACTACGTATTTATAAATGTAACTTTTGAGAAAGAAGAGTGGAGCGCAGGGGAGCGGACTATTTTCTAGTCATGTCCCCGCCTCCACATTTCCGTAATACTGATGATAATAGTGATCTTTTTGCCTCTCAAAGTTATTAAGTACTGTGCCTATAATATTCGCCTGGGAGGAAAGCAGTGCTTCTTTCGCTTTTACTACACTGTCTTTCTCCGTCTTACGCGCATGTAAAACAATAATTGTACCGTCACATCTATGCGATAAGATCTGTGCATCCGTCACGTTCAATACAGGCGGTGCATCAAATAATAGCAAATCATACATGCCAGTTAATTGTTCCAGTACATGATCCATAGTTTTCGAACCTAGTAGCTCAGCCGGATTGGGGGGAATGGGTCCACTCGTTATTAAATCCAAACCTTCTATATCTGTTTTTTGAATGACATCTTTAATCTCCCAATTACGCGTCAATAGATTGGATAATCCAGTCGCATTCATCCGATTGAATGTATAATGTGTCGTCGGTTTACGCATATCCGCATCAATCAATAATACCTTTTTTCCTGCTTGAGCAAAAACAATAGCCGTATTGGCCGAAATGGTGGATTTCCCTTCACCTTGTGCAGCAGAAGTGAAAAGAATCGTTTTCAACTCTTGATCCGGCATAGAGAAATTTATATTAGTCCGTAATGTTCGAAATTGTTCAGACACACTAGATTTTGAATTGGACTGTGTCACTAACTTCCGACCGACAAAACGCTTAGCTTGTCTTTTCTTTTTTCGACTAATTTTATTTACCATGAGGATCAACACCTTTCTGTTTAATTACTCTGCCTACTCCTACCTCTCTATCAGATATCGGACTAATCAAGCCTAATAGCGGTAAGTTCAGTAATTCTTCAACATCGTGCTCTGTCTTCACAGTTGTATCCAAATATTCGAGTAAAAATGCGATTCCTACACCAGCCATCAAACCAATCACGGTAGCAATCGCGATATTTAAACGTTTATTCGGCCTTACAGGTGTCGGGTCATCAGCATACATAGCAGGTGATAAAATAGTCACATTGTCCACTTGCATAAGATGAACAATTTCTTTTTGGAATACTTCAGCTGTCGTATTTGCGATATCCACTGCTTTATGTGGCTCGGGATCTTGTACTGTTACACTCACTACTTGAGAGTTTTGCTCACTGTTTACAGTTAATTGTGTATTTAGAGCAGCAGGCGTTATCCCCAAGTCCAAACTCTCAATAACATGCGATAAGATGACAGGACTTTTAATAATGACGGTGTAAGTATTGATGAGTTGTAAGTTGGTTTGAATATCCGATGAGTCAAAATCTGTCGTGGCTTCTGCCTTATTTACTAATATTTGTGTAGATGCTTGATAGATAGGAGTCAAAAAGAAATAGCTTATAACTATTGCAGCCAAAATCGCTGTCAGCGTAGTACCTATAATAAGCCATAACCGCTTTTTTAATGTCGCAAATAATTCTTGTAAACTAATAGTCTCGCCCATAATGTATCATGACTCCTTTACGGCATATTTGTTGGATTCGTTCAATGAATAGCAAAACGGTTATCCAGAAAAGTTAATAGTACTAGATAACCGTTCGTTTTTATTGTTTTACTGCGTCGCTCTGAACTTTGTCACGGCGTACCTTCTTTTTCTCTTTATACTCATCTTGGAAGCTATTCGAATAAGCTTTATGATAGCCATTTGATTCCAAACTTCTTTCTACAGAATTCATTATTTCGTTAAACATACTATCGCTCTGTAATTCAAGAGCTTCCACTGCACTGTTATATTTAGTGTACCTATAGGCATAACTGACATTTTTTCCTTTTGTAGCGTATTCATTTTTTGCATGTTCAATCAACTCATAATACTTATCATCTGTTTGTTTATGAAAATTCGTAATGACCGATTCATATTTATTTTTTATTTGTGCAACAGTTATCCGTTCAGGATATTTCTCGGAGTTTGAATCGACTTTAGTAGGGGTGGATGCTTTATGACTGGATATTGGACTTTCTTTACTATCCATTTCATCAGGATTTGACGAAAACTCTTTTCTACCCGTGTTTTCCTTTTCGGCATATTCCTTTTTAATTGTCCCACCTGTATGATCAACAACAAGTCTTGTCCCATTTGGCAATACGGTATGATAGGGATGTTCTAAAATCCGATCTATCTGTTGATCCGCCACGTTGTATTCTTTGAACTGAAATATATATAGGAGATAGCCGCCACTCACGGCAATAAGTGCTAACACAATGGATAACAGAATTATTAGTCTCCTTTTCATAAAGATCACCTCACTCGAGATATTTTATATACATTTTTCAGATGTCGAATTGGATACATACTATCAATTGGTGTAACCTACTAAGTATTTGAAGATCAAGAGACGTCGGCTTGGTCAATAGCATTTTCCGCACTATATTGCACATATCCAATGCATATATTCTTTTTACTGTATTTGTTGTATTAACTGTAAAAGCTTTTGTGCTTGAACGATATTATTCTTTTCTAAAAGCACGAACTCTTTCGCTTTTAACCCTTTCTCATGTAGTTCTTCTTTTGATTTACCTAATACATGTTGTAATGTCTTAGTTAAGCCTTCTAGAGATTCATCTTCAATCAAATAAATATAGTCATAATATTCCTGTGGCATGCCTGCAAGCTTTGTAGTGAGTGTAGGAGTTCCTGATGCCATATATTCCATATTTTTTGATGGGTAGGAGTACTTGGTATACTCTTCATCTGTCGGTCTTGGATTAATGAGTAACGTAGATTTTAGTTGCTCATTCACAATATACTGATTAAGCTTCACACCAAAATACCGTATAGTAGGATGTTGGGCACAGATCTGTTGCAGTTCATCGACGAAATCTCCATCTCCATATATATGGAGTTCACTGCCTTCTACATTTGCATGTATGAAAGCTCTTGTTAGTTTTTCTATGCCATATATTTTCTTCAAAGAGCCCGCATACTGACAGATTATTCCAGGATACTTCCCTTCAAGCGTATTACGTAGTTTAACTACCTGACTATCGATGTGTCCTTCCATGACAATATAGGGCTTCCCTTCTTTATTAATCAACTCATTCATCTGCTCTGTTAAAAATATATAACTATCAAATTTTTGCAGTATAAAATTATTCAGTTTAACAGTGAAGTTTTTAAACCGTGAAATCCGTTCTGTATGGCTGTTTTTATTACTTGAAGCTAAGTGTGAAGGAATATCTGTTACAATTCCTATCGTTTTCACTCCTTTAATTCTTCCAGCCATAATATTAGCCATAGATGTTGTAATATTTAACACATCCCCTACGATGACGGTGTCACGATCACATCGTTTGATCACAGTATAAAGTACAGTAAAAAAGGCAAATACGTTTTTAATTAGAGGTAAATTTACAATCGATATATAGTAGTAATTCACTTTATTCTTTATTTCAGATTCACTTTTTAAATAGTTCTTCTTGAAATTACTTCTATTTATTGGCAACTTGGAAATAACGTGAACGTTTACATCATCCAAAGCGGAAAGACCTTCACATAACAATCTGTGATACTTCATAGCTTGTTGTAAAGGCTTTTTCTCACTCTTTGAAAATAACTTATCATATGCGCTTTCAGATGATACTGTCACGCTATATAGTATATTGACTACCTTCCCCCTTTTCATTGGATACACCAGGACAACACTTCTATTTTATTAGCATAGATAGTATTCTTGTATAATTCCATTTCACTCATCTCCCCGTTTATATTTACTTGTATCTCCACTAATAAATTCTTCCAATCTCATTTTAAAGTTCGCATTTTCCTCTATAACAGTATGCAAAAACGCTTCCCTTCCTTTTTCATACTCTGCTTCGTTAAAGTTGTTTACATATTGATTGAGTTTCTGTGATATTTCACTCAATGAATCTACTACTAGCCCCAAGTTATGTTGCTCAATTACATCAGATAAATACGTATTATTTAACGAGAGCAATGGCTTTCCGTGTATTACGGCATTATATAATCTGTTGCTTAAACATGTCCTATTATTGATATGATCACTGAACAAAAGCATATTGACTAAATCCGATTGTTTGTATAAACATACTTCCTCATTCTTTTGGTATCTTCCTTTAACCGATACATTATGTATCTCTTTTTCCGTTACATATTGTTCAATGTCTTCATTAATCATTCCGTCGCCATGAAATTTCAAAAAGTAGTCAGGATTATTTTGGAGTTCATGGATCAATTGAAGATTGACATCTAAGTTTGTAATAGTGCCTACGTATGAGATATTTAGCGGTCTTCCAACTGATTTCAAAATCGGTCGCTCCAATTTTCCTATGTTTTTCACGGTTGTATTATGATTAATAACATATTTCGAACTTGTAGGTAGCCACTCTTTATATCCTGGAGATGAAATAGTAGTAAAAAAAGAAGAGTCAATGGATTTTTTTATAGTAAATAATTTTAACGACTTATTATAATCTCTAATATCCATAATATAATTCTCTTTATACCTTTTCTGTAGATAGGCTTTTAAAAAGTACGTTAATTGAATTCCAAACACAATCACTTTATCGAATTCACTATGTTTTAATTGCCTTACTATATAACGAGAATACCTATAGTAGCTTAAATAGCCTCTTTGATGCCCTACTTTTTTATCTTTATATGATAAGATGTTGCCTTCTTGCCCTAGATGTAATCGATCCCAGTTGATGATAGTAAAGTCCACTTCATTTTCTTTGAGTATTTTTACATAGTTATCTACGTACGGCATAAAAAGCATATTCGATGGGCAAATTAGGGCTATTTTCATATTCCATCTCCTTTTTTATGTCTTCTCTATCGTACGAATAGTAGTTATACTACTGCAAATCGATTGCCTGTAGACAATTCATCTCATATACAACGTTATTACTTTACTCTATATCCACATATTATAACAAATTTTCTGATAATTTGACGAGGAATTCTTGTAGAACAGCAATAATGTAATGAAGTTTCGGTATACTTTACATCACGAGAATATTCTTTTTATTCAACCTATTGTTTTGATTATACTACACATTTTTCGTTTTATGTTGTAAAACAACACAAAAAGTGTTATTTTATAAGTGAACCTATCAAACTTCCTATCCATCACTACATGCAAAAACCAAGCTGTCATAAACAGCTTGGTTTAGTTAACTATATAATACCTACATCTAATATCCATCAAGTAAAAATTCTCTCTTAAATCACACCGGTGCCTAACAATATCCCGAGTACAAACGACACAACCCAAAGCGACCAAACACCTAAACTGAATTTGTGGAACTGATGCTTTGCTTTTTCGTTTCCTTTATTGTAAACCCAGACAGCCCAAACCAAGTGAAACGCCATCAAAACCAAAGCGGCTCCTCCTGTTATTTGATGAAGGCCAATCGACGAACCTCCACTTTGTGACGCGATTCGATTCATGAGAGTAGTACCGATTGTGTCGAACACAAGACCACCTACAAAGAAAAGCAAATGCTTAAAACGAATTGTACCACTGACTTTCTCCCCGAATACACCAATACTATACAGAATTAAGGCGGCTACCATTGCCATGGAAGCAACAATCAATAAAGGACTCATGCTATTCATCTCCGTCTCTAGTTTATAAGTCTACTATAACCCAGTAATATGAACAGAAAATAAACTTCTCTATCGACTTTCAAACTATTTTTACCGATCACTTACCTTCCAAAGAAGTACAGAACTAGTTCATTCACGATCACTCTCTTATACGTCTGGAGGAATTGGATATGAAGAAGACAACACACAACAAACGGAATGGGCTTTTTAGATTTTTGGGTGTCTTTATTCTAATTATAGCTATTCTGGCCGCATCCGCGTACTTCAAAGTAACAAATACAGTGAAACAAATACATGAACCCATTCATCGGGTAATGTCTATAAAGCGAAAGATACCAGTTTCCATTAAAGAGCAAGAACCCATTTCCTTATTATTTCTTGGTGTGGATGAGCGCAAAGGAGATAAAGGAAGATCGGATACTATTATCGTAGTAACCGTCAACCCGACGACAAATACCACAAAGATGATCAGCATTCCCCGTGACACGTATACAGAAATTCAAGGCAAGAAAGTTTGGGATAAAATAAATCATGCTTATGCTTTTGGTGGAATTGACATGTCGTTACGTACAGTAGAACACTTCCTCGACATCCCAATTGACTACGTCGTTCAAATCAATATGGAAAGCTTTAAAGATATTATAGATGCTGTAGATGGTATTACCATTAACAACCCAACGGCCTTCACTACTCTAGGCTCTTCATTTTCAAAAGGGACTATTTCGTTAACTGGCGAGCAAGCGCTGAACTATATACGGATGCGCTATGAAGATCCCCACGGTGACTTCGGGCGTCAGGATCGTCAAAAACTAGTGGCTCAAGCTATGCTGCGTAAAGGAGCATCCGTGAACAGCCTCTTAAATTATCAACAAATTTTCAAAACAGTCGAGAACAACGTCCGCACGAATATGGAGTTTAACGAGATGATGGAAATCCAAAAACATTATACAGACGCTCTCGAAGAAATAGAGCAACTATTTTTCAAAAAAGGACATGGCAAAGAAATGAAGAAGACTTGGTATTACATTCCCGATCACGATGAATTAAAAGAATTACAAAATGAATTCAAAACGCATTTGAATTTGAATGATTAACAGTAAAGTACCCCCCTTCTCCCATCACACACCCATCATAAAAGAGAAATTCTATCCGGCTAGACAGTGGATGGAATTTCTCTTTTTCTTATGCTCGAGTAAAAACTGTATTCATTGTGTCCAAATCTGGGATAATCACAACAAAAAAGTCCCTCGGCTGATTGCTCAAGAAACTAATTTATTTTATCCGTATTCAATTATCTACCTAGCCTCTACTTTATCTCAGGAGTGATGATTGTAACTTAGAAGTCATGTGAGACATTAGCACACGTGAGGTTCATGTTTCTAAAACATACTATTTATACAGCTTATTTATCGATTCTAAAACCTGTCGAACTGACTTCTCAGAGCGGTTCAATGCATTCTTTTCCTCTTCATCCAATGGTAATTCAATAATACTTTCAATGCCATTACCGCCAAGAATTGTAGGAACTCCAAAATAAATATCTTTAAAACCATACTCACCATCTAAATAGGCTATAGCTGGCAAAACCCGTTTTTTATCTAGTAAAATAGCTTCTGTCATTTGTACAAGGGCTGCGGCAGGGGCATAGTATGCACTACCTTGACCAAGTAAGCTAACAATTTCTCCCCCGCCTTTTCGGGTGCGTTCCACAATTTTTTCAATCCGATCAGATGAGAGTATTTTATCTAATGGGATACCTCCGACGTGAGAATATTGAATTAGTGGTACCATATCATCTCCATGTCCACCTAATACAAATCCCGACACATCTTCTACCGAAATATTCAGTTCCATCGCAACAAATGTATTAAAACGAGCTGTATCTAATACCCCTGATTGACCTATTACGCGATTCTTAGAAAATCCGGTTGTTTTATAGCAAACATAAGTCATTGCATCCACTGGGTTACTTAAAACTAACACATAGCTCTCAGGAGCATAATAGGCAACTTTTTCTGAAACTTCCTGCATTATTTTTGCGTTTATTGTCACCAGTTCATCCCTACTCATACCTGGTTTACGTGCAATACCTGCAGTAATGATTACGAAATCTGAATCCCTTATATCTTCGTAATTAGACGTACTAACTACTTTTGAATTCGTTCTTTGAATAGGTCCAATTTGCTGGATATCTAAAGATTTCCCTTTGGCAGTATTCTCAAGGGTGGGAATATCAACTAGCATTATATCCCCTAATTCCTTTTGTGCCAGTAAAAGTGCAACTGTAGATCCCGTATGTCCAGCACCAATAACCGTGATTTTTTTCCGGATAAAAGCCAAAATATTACCTCCCTTTTATCTAGATTAATATTACTTTTTTGTTTTCCCACTTTTAGTTTCTTCATCAACTGCTATAGAATTATCCACTTGTTTTTGCACGCTTTCTACTCTGGCATTCTTCTTTTGTTTTTTCTTTTTCCCCAACTCTGTTTCTGATAAAAGTATTTTTGACATCGACTCATCAAGGTTTGGTATTGTATGACTCGCAATAAGCTCACCTACTTTGGCAGCAGCGATTTCCCCTGCTTCGATAGCTGCCGTTACGGCACCGACATCTCCTTCAATTACTACAGTGACAAGTCCCGCGTCGATTTGTTCATGTTTAACTAATCGGATGTCTGCAGATTTCAACATAGTATCCGCTGCTTCGATAGAACCTATGAAACCTTTTGTCTCAATCATACCAATTGCTTTCCCCAAAATATTCACCACTTTCCTTGAATACTTATTCAATTACTGTAATTACTTTTTCAAGCTCCTTTGCAGTATCGCGAGCCAATGGCGTAACAATAGTGGTAGGTCCAATAAAAATAACTTTACTCAAAGTATTTCTCACTATTTTTTCAGTTAAAAGCTTTTCAACTATAGGGGTATTTACACCTTTACGAGACATTGTAAAATTGTTCAATGTAGTAAACTGAACGCCGAAGCTCTCAAGCTGTTCTTTATGTGCAAACAGATAGCTTTTATACGGTGTGTACTTTTCATCCGGGTACAATAACCACTCTAAGTCCTTTGATGGAATCATCGTGATTTTCTTGTCATTCAATAAAAATGTAGCAAGCCACTTACTACACGGATCATCCGCTAAACCCATCGCTCCTTTTACAAGAAGGTTTTGTGAAACATCACAAAACAATACATGATCTGCACTTTCCTCTGGGTTCTCAGTTACTTTCCAATCTCTGTTCAAAGTCTGAACAGTTTCGTTGTCAGCATGATGAACATATAAAAGAGGCAATGATGTATCATTTACAAATAGCTTTGATTTCCCCAACTGATTTAGCACTTCTTGAACTATGTCCTCGATTATATTTTTATTATTCATTTTTCCGCTCATTATAACGAATTTTACCGAACGAGCCACTTTCAATAGCACCCGCATTAGCTTCATCCGTATCAATATGCATATCCATTATGTAGGTGGGAGACACACGGATAAGCACTTTTTCAAATGTCACAGGTCTCTCATTTTGTACTGTCACTTTTACGTACTCGCCATTAGTTACTTTGAGCGTTTCTGCATCATCCGGGTGCATATGGATATGCGCTTTCGCTACGATCAAGCCTTCTTTTAAACAGACACTTCCCTTTGTGCCAACTAACGTAATAGAAGCTGAATCTTTAATTTCTCCCGATTCTCGCAACGGTGGATTCACTCCTAGTTTAACTCCATCCGTTTTGCTCACTTCCACTTGAGACACACTACGAGCGGGTCCGAGAATACGAACTGAATGGATACTGTCACGCGGCCCAATTAAAGCGACAGTTTCGTTAGCAGCAAATTGTCCAGGTTGTGATAGATTTGATTTTTTCGTTAATTCATACCCCGGTCCAAATAACGTTTCGATATCCTCTTGACATAAATGACAATGTCTTGCTGAAATAGAAATCGGGATGGCATGATTATTTGATGAATTTTTAGTCATCTCTTTAATGACATCTTCCACAATTGATTGAATTACCTCCCCATTCATAAAGTCCCCTCCTTTAGTATCAATTTAAAGAATCAGCTTTTGGCAATAAACTCTCTAACTCATTATGCGGTCGTGGGATTACATGAACTGAGATCAGCTCACCCACTCTTTGTGCTGCAGTAGCTCCTGATTCTGTCGCTGCCTTTACAGCCCCAACATCACCTCTCACTAGGACGGTTACAATGCCGCCACCAACATGGACTTTACCTACTACTTGAACATTTGCAGATTTCACCATTGCATCTGCCGCTTCTATAGATGCTACTAATCCTTTTGTCTCTATCATTCCTAAAGCTTCGCTACTCATATTATATTCCTCCTATTTTTCACACATTATTTTTCAACATACTAGTAATGGTCTCTCGCATCGGTCTTGCTATAACTTTCGAGGCAATGAATACACCTGCTGTATTAGCAATGTCTCTGCCCTGTTCAATTGCCATTTGAACTGAGTCTACGTCACCTGCAACAACAATTGTATAATAGGCTTGACTCACTTCTTCTGTTGAAAGAATACGAACATTTGATGTCTTAAGCATGGAATCTGCAATAAGGATAGAGTGGGCAACTCCAAATACTTCTATCATGCCTAATGCTTCATTCATTTTTCATCACGTTCCATTCACAGGGGAATCCACAATACCAATAACGATGGCATCGATAGGGATTTTTTCATCCACTTGAATTATACTGGCAGGAGAACCTTGTGTAACAATCACTTTATCTCCTATTCCTGCACCTATACGATCCACCGCAATAATAGGCATCTCAGAAGAAACGTGTTTTTGATCTAAGCCTGGTTGTATGACAAGGAACGTTAAACCTGTTAAACCATTCTCTTTACGGGTTGCCCAAATATTCTCTATGACTGTACCGATTAACATTCCTGATCTCCTGCCTTCACATCAAATATATTTCATAAGTTTACTTTTGGCAGTATGCTTGAAATTTCATTATGTGGTCGTGGAATTACATGAACAGAAAGTAATTCTCCTACTCTGCTTGCGGCCGCACTCCCTGATTCAGTGGCCGCTTTCACTGCCCCTACATCCCCTGTTACAAGAACTGTAACAATACCGCCACCAACATGTGTTTTACCTATTATTTGTACATTAGCTGCTTTGACCATTGCATCTGCTGCCTCTAAAGCGGCTACCAAACCTTTTGTTTCAATCATTCCCAATGCTCCATTAATTTCATTCATTACCTTTTCCTCCTCTTAATTACCTAGTGGACTGTCTGACTACTTGTTCTATCACATTAGAAATTGTTGCCGGATTTGAATCATGATGATTTTTATTGAGTTCTTTCATGACTTGCTCCACAACTTCTTCTAACTTGATATTGGTTTCCTGTTCAGAAATACGTTCCACGGATGTTGGTCTGTCATGAGATTGTTTTGGAAGTGTAACTTCATTGATTCCGAAAGCAATTCGTTTCGTATTATACAAATGACGCGCTGTAATATTATCTGATGAAATATTACCTCCATACGATCCGCAACCTAGCGTTAAAGATGGCATAAGTGCTGTAGTTGCACCAGCTGCACCGATTGATGCCATAGTATTGACTAAGACACGGGAAACAGGCATCGCAAGACCAAACTGTTCGGCTGCCTCATCATCCGAAGTATGAATAGAACAACTATGTCCCCTTCCGATAAAGTTTAAAAGTTCTCTACAAATTCGATAAGCTTCTTCTTCACTTTCTGCTGTGTATAGCGGAAAGATCGGAGCGAGTTTTTCAAGTGAAAACGGAATGCTTTTACCGATTTTGTCTTCTTCAGCAATTAATACTCTCGTGCCTTCGGGTACACTAATACTGGCCATCTGTGCTATCCACTCTGCGGATCTACCTACTATTTTGGCATTTAACTGTCCCTCGTTAGGAGCAATCACATTGCCTAATCGTTGTTTCTCTTCTTGGTTCAAAAAATATGCACCATGATTACGTAATTCACGCATCGTTAATTCTTTAATGTTTTTATGCACAACTATCGATTGTTCTGTAGAACACAGGGTCCCATTATCAAATGTTTTGCTATCCAAAACTAATTGAACAGCTTTCTTCACGTTTGCCGACTTTTCAAAATACACGGGTCCATTACCCGGGCCGACACCATATGCTGGCTTGCCCGAACTATAAGCGGCTTTAACTAGCCCACTACCGCCCGTGGCAAGAATCAAGTCAATATCTGGATGTTGAATTAGGCCAGTAGTAGCCTCCATGGACGGTTTTGAAATCCATCCAATAAGTCCTTCAGGCGCTCCCGCCAATATAGCTGCTTCTGAACAAATCTTTAAAGCTTCTACCGTGCAATAAGCAGCTGTAGGATGGGGACTTACTACGATTGCATTTCCAGCTTTTAATGAAATCAATGTCTTGAAAATTGCTGTGGACGTCGGATTCGTCGTCGGGCAAATAGCTGCAATAACCCCAAATGGATAGGCTACTTCTGTTAATTTCAGCTTCTGATCACGCTCGATCACGCCTATTGTTTTTTCATCTTTTATAGACTCATATACACCCATAGATCCAAGTTCATTTTTTATTTTCTTATGCTCTACAACACCCATGCTTGTTTCTTCTACAGCAATCGTTGCAAGATAGTCCGCCTTTGCAAAAGCAGCTTCAGCAATACTTTTAACTATTTGATCAATTTTTTCAGGTTGAAAATTTATAAACTTCTCTTGAGCTGATTTTGCTCTCTGTACAGCTTCCATCATCTCTGACATTGCACTATATGGAGTATTATTTTGAGTAATATGAAACATCCTTTCTGCATTCGACATCAATGTTTCAAATAGGGTATGATCAGTAACCGTTAGTATTGTGTATGAAATCTAATGTTGTCTGAATTCCTACCGCTCGGTTGCCTCTTCGAATTCTTCTCAGAAATACTATTCCACTTACGCAGATCCTCCGGTGTTAAGGGCGTGAGATTGCTTTGCTTATCCATCTTGCCTCCAGTTGACCTTTGCATAGACGTTGAAATTTCATTCCAACGTTTTATTTCCGAATCTGTTAAAGAAGATGACGGTATTTTTTCTTGCCCTAATCTTTCCATAACCAATTTAGTAATTTCCGCCACAATATCTGCGTTCATTATTTTGCCTCCTTACTCCAAGATAGTAATTCAGAGTAATTATGAATTAGTAAATCCGCTTCACGTAAATGCGTTACATCACTTCCGGTGTAACTGACTATTCCTATAGTAAACTTCACACCAGCGCTCTTTCCTAATTGAATATCCGCATTCGTATCGCCAATCATAACGGAGTTTTCTAGCTTCACTCCGTAGCGATCACGAGCGGCATATGCTAAGTCTGGGAACGGCTTACTACGTTCTACCAAATCGCTACCAATTACGAAGTTAAAGTACTTTAATATGTTCAACCTATCCAACTGTTCATTCGCTTTGTCCGTATCATCTGCAGTCAAAACCCCTAAATTATACCCTTTATCAGTTAATTGAATTAGCAACTCTTCAATACCCTCAACTAATTGCAGAAACGGTGAGTGATTTTGCCGCTCATTCGCATAATCCACGCTATCTCTTGCATATAAAAGTGCGCTGTCCCAAGACATTCCTTTTGTGTAAAGCAAAAATGCAATAATGGATACACTTTCTTCTACACTTCCAATTGCAAGAGGACCTTTAGGATCAATTGTACCGTCTTGCTTATTGATGCCGATTAAATGCTTGATTCCTTCAGCTTGATACGGATAGTTAGATATAGAATTTGATAGATATTGATCAACATCTTCTATCCATGGCAACCAAACTGAAGGTAAATCAATTAATGTACCATCTTTATCAAACAGGATAGTCGACTGGATGTCTTCTTGTGGAAATTTCATTAAATACTCTCCTTAACAACCTCAGGTAGTATATGCACGTCATTTTCATCAATTTGCATAAATTGTTCTTCAGGTGCATCTGCGTTAATATTATGCCGTGCCCATATGAAGTAATAAAGAATAGCTACTCCGAAAACTGCAATACTCACCCAGAAGAAAGTAAGATTTGCAAAGAAACTAGCGAAAAGGGCTATACAGGCTAATACCATTGAAACGATTGGCATAAATGGATACATGGGAGATTTATATGGTCGATGTAAAGTAGGCTCTTTTTTACGTAAGATAATAAGTGAAAGATTGACCGAGATGTACGAGATCAGTGCACCAAACGTAGCAATTAAGATCAAATCATCCGGATTAAAGAATGCGACTAAGACTAATCCAATAAAGCCAGGTAGAATGATTGCCATATATGGAGTTCGTCGTTTTGGATGTAGTTTTGAAAATATTGCTGGCAAATATCCTGCTCTTGATAAGGAAAATATTTGTCTAGAATAGGCGAGTATTACTCCTGAAAAACTAGCTATCAAACCAACCAATCCAACGGAAGCAAGTAATTGTGCCAGCCAATAGGTGCCTCCAAATGCCGCTGCAATCGCAGCAGGTAATGGATCATCCGCTGTGCTTAATTGATCGTAACCACTAAGACCAATTGCTACGGTTGTAGTTAATACAGATAAAATAATGAGTGTAAACATTCCCGACAAAATACCTTTTGGCATATCTTTTTTCGGATCACGGGTTTCCTCTGATAACATCGGTAGCATCTCGATAGCTAAGAAGAGCCACATAGCAAATGGCAAGGCAGCCCAAATCCCTTTTATGCCACCCGGGATCATAGATTGACCTTCACTTCCAAATAAATTCTCGACTTTAATTTGTGGTAATCCAACGAAATACATCAGCACTAAGAGCGCTAATGCGATGAATACCAATACAGCTTCAAGTCTTGCATATTCTTTTACGCCTAGAATATGGACAGCCATGAAGAACACATACATAACCGCAGCCGAAACAATTGGATTGACAGCTGGAAAAAGGAAGTTAATATACGCACCAATACCAATCGCTACAACTGGTGCTGCTATAACATACTGCAACATGACACCTATACCTGTAACAAAGCCTACAAAAGGACCCATGGCACGTCTAGCAAATGAATATGGTCCACCAGCAAACGGTAAAGCCGTCGATAATTCAGAAATTCCGAATGACATAAAGGCGTACATGACACCCATTATGGCTACAGCTATTAACATGCCTACATATCCTGAAGAGCTTAATCCGAAATTCCAACCAAAAAAGTTACCCGATATAACGATACCGACACCGATAACCCATAAGTTAAAAGGGGTGAGTGTTCTCTTTAATTCTAAATTCTTCTTATCACTCATAGTATTCTCCTTTTAAAAAAGTATTTTCTCTATCTTATTTCCGGTTTGCGGACTGTTTTATTCGGAATATTCAAACTCCTTTAAGTATGAAACGGCCAAGTCATCTGTTTCAACTGAATATTCAGCTCCGAGTTCTTCGGCAGTCTCATTATCGCGGCTACCAATCCAAGCAATGAGTTGCAATCTCCTCATCATAATAAATGTTGGAATTTCTTTTTCTTCTTTCGCGGATAATGAACGTATTTCCCTATACCCCTCAAGCCAAGCTTCTATCAGTTTGGGAACGTAGGAACGATGTTCAATAAAGGACAAGGACGTAGCCAAGTCATATAAGTACCAGCCAAAGCCACTGTCATCAAAATCAATCACTTGTACGATTTTTTTCTCGTTATCAATAAGAAGATTGGCATGTCGTAAATCCGCATGAATTAAACCAAAAAATTCAGGACCCTTACCAAAATCCTCCAAACGAGATTTAATCGTTTTTGAAACGCGCGTTAAAAGTTGCTCACGTTCTGGAGTGATCCCTCTGCCGTCTTGCCACCTTCCCCATTTAGGTTGTTCACCCAACAAATTATTGTAATCCCAAATAGGACGTTTAATTTCTTCAAACTTAGCATAATTAGAAATAGAATGTTGATGAAATTGCGCAGTAGTTTTTCCGATTTCTCGAAATATCCGTATTAATTTTTCTTCATTATCGACATCCGGTGTTTCGCCTTCAAGAAAAGTAAATAGCACACAATGATATTCTCGATTATCTCCTTCCAATGTAACCGTTTGCAAAAAATCATTGTTTGAACCTAGAATAGGCTTCGAAACCATGATGGTTGTATGTTCATCAATGGATTGTAACCATTTAACTTCACTTTCAATTTCAACTTTCTTATGATAATCTGGTCGACAAACCCGTAAGATGTATTTTTCATCTGTTACCGTATTTTCCACTAGATAAGTAGCATTTTCAGAGTAATCTAGGAGCCTGACTGAAAAGTCATCTAGCCCCTCATACATACCCTTCGCTTTTTGCGACACTTGATTAAAAAATTCAACTGACCGATCCCATGTATTCGCACTCGTATTACCCATCTTCAAAATCCCCCTTTCTACATTTCTCTACATTTTCCGAACAGCTTGACCAATACTCGTCTCTACACGATTCAACAAATCATCACAATAGCGTTGATCTAACAATAGTCCAGGTTTAAATTGTAAAACCTTTGTATCAAGCATGGAATAAATGGCCCATACTCCATTTTCATACAATGACCTCATAATATCTTTAGCACCATCCGTTTTATTGAACTCCAGGCCAAGAATGACTCCTTTTTGACGTATCCCCGTGAATTGGTCCGAATACTGATTCTTTATTCTTTCCAGGCCAGCACGTAAATATCGTGCAGTATAATCCACATTCTCTATAGTTTCGGTGCGCTGAGAGATCTCTAATACTTTCATAGCTACGACACAGCCAAGTTCCGATCCACCAAATGTAGATATATGTGCGAAGCCATCTTCATTCATCCATTGACCTACTCTATCGCTGACGATAGTAGCTGCAATAGGATATATTCCACCACTTAGACCTTTTGCAGTTACCATGATATCGGGTTTGATATTATGATGTTCAAAGCCCCACAGTTTTCCAGTCCGCAAAAGTCCTGTTTGTACTTCATCGGCAACGTATAAAGTACCGTATTTCTCACATAAACGTTTTGTCCCCTCTAGATAACCAGGGTCAGGTATAGGGAAACCGTATGTAGCTGGTATTGTCTCAATGATTACACACGCTACATCTTCTTTGGATAGCGCTCTTTCCATTTCATCTAAATCATTGAATAAAACATTGACTACATCATCGGGGCTGCCTTCACTCAAAAACAACTTTGAATAACGTTCATTTCCTAAAGAAACTGCTATTCCTGTGTGGCCATGATAGGCATATTTAAGAGAAACTACTTTTCTTCTTTTAGTTGCGTAACGTGCGCTTTTAATCGCTACATCTATAGCTTCTCCACCGCCACTTGAAAGTATGGAGTAGCGAAGATTATCTGGAGTACACTTAGCTAACTGCTCAGCCAACTGTGCACGAGCAGTCGAAGGGAAATGATGATTTCCGATATCGAAATAATCCATTGCTTCTTTTAATGATGAAATAATCTCCTGATTTCTATGTCCTAGGTTATACGTTCCACCATTTAAATGAAGGTCCATTAACTTTTTACCTTCCATATCATACAGATAATAATCTTCACGTTTACCTATTACCAAATCGACACCATCAGTTTGCCATTGTTTCGTTTTACCGGGATTCCAATACTGAATAGATTTATCTAAAACGGCTGATTTACTCATGTTATATTCCATTACTTCTATCTCCACCTTTACTTAGAAATTATTTTATCAATTAAACGTTATAGCAGAACTCTCTTCATTATCATGAAACTTTTTGGAGAGATACCATAACGTACTAGAATTTGAAGTTTCAACATTCCACATTCGCTACAATTAATTCAATTCCACTTTCTTCTAATACGTTATTCCACTCATTAGAACACTTCTTATCCGTAATAATCATGGATATATCTTTCAATGAACAAATATGAGCAAATGTTGTCCTTCCAAACTTCGAGTGATCGGCAAGTATTATCGTCTCATCTGCCCGATTCATCATTTGCCTCGAACTACTCGCTCCCTGCAAATCATAGTCAGACATACCTTCGTTAATAGATAAACCTCCTGCAGCTACAAAAGCTTTATTAGCTTTTAATTGATTTAGAATAGAAGTAGATAAAGGACCACTTGTGAATTTTTGGTTTGCTTCATACTCACCTCCAACAAAGATCACTTTCCCATGAAAATGTTCCATAGTAGCTAACAATACGGGTACTGACGGTGTGATGATGGTGATATTTTTTTTAGTAGCTAAATTAGGGATAATTCCTACTGTTGTAGTGCCATGTCCAATAATTACACTATCTCCATCTTCAACTAATTCTGCAGCCGCTTTGCATATAGCATCTTTTTCAAAACGTAGAATATCTGCTTTTAAATCAAACGGAAGCTCTAATGAAGATTTCTCTTTAACAGCACCACCATAAACCTTCTTTAAAATCCCTTCTTTCTCAAGACGATCTAAATCTCTTCGAATCGTTTCTCCAGATACTTGAAAATCACTTGCTAGCTTAGGCACATATACTTTTTCATCTCGCTCTAATGCTTCTAAAATAACTTTTTTTCTATCTTCAAATGATAATGACATAATTCAGTCTCCTATTCCGCTTATGTGTGTAACACCTCACATTCACAGTATAATAGACTCCATCACAAGAATCGAATGACAACCATCAGCGATTGTGTATTCTCTTTGATTGTTGTGGATTTATCAAAGAATATCATCGTCATTCCAATTAGTCAATAGAAAATTCAGAATTAAATAAATTATTATTTCATCTTTTAAAACTTTATACTGGTCATAGTTTTATGGTCGATTTTGTAATCACGATAATGTCTACTCTAAGCTATAACCTTTCAATAAACACATTAGGCTATAGTATTCCCAAAAAATGTGACGACTAGTAAAAGAATAAATATAGCCGATTGACTAAAAATTCCACTAATGATACTATGATTCAAATCCACAAAATACAACATTTCACTGTGGATTTAACGGGATATTCAAATTCCCCATTTATACTTCTTATTAATAGACGATTTTTAAACAATTTTAGGAGGATGATAGAATGAAGAGTCAATTTGAAGGAAAAACAGTGGTAGTAACAGGTGGAAGTAAAGGGATTGGTAAAGGAATTGCAAAAGTCTTTTCTGAGAAAGGAGCTAATGTCGCCATCATCTCTCGTGATTTAACACAAGGTCAAGAAACCGCAAATGAGTTAAAAAATAACGACAATAATGTTAGCGCTTACACCGCAGATGTAACTTCTTTACATTCATTAGAGAAAACAGCACAAACTATTCTCGGGGATTTTGGTAGTATCGATATTGTTTGTGCCAATGCGGGGATTTTCCCATCCGCTACCATAGAGGATATGACCGAAGAACAATGGGATCACGTACAAAACATTAACTCCAAAGGTACCTTTTTTACAGTTAAAGCGTTTATGCCTTATGTAAAAAAAGCTGAATACGGACGTTTCATATTAACTTCTTCCATCACTGGACCTATTACCGGCTATGCTGGATGGGCACATTACGGCGCGAGTAAGGCCGCACAACTCGGCTTCATGAGAACAGCCGCACTGGAGTTGGCCAATTATAATATCACAATTAACGCTGTCTCACCGGGTAATATCCTCACAGAAGGTTTGGATGGACTGGGTGAAGAGTATTTGAATTCTATGGCTGCCGCAATACCTTTTAAACGCTTAGGAACTGTAGACGACATAGGACATGCTGCTACTTTCTTCGCTTCTAAGGAGGCAAACTTTATCACCGGGCAAACACTTGTAGTAGATGGTGGTCAAATTTTACCTGAAAGTATTGAATGAATATAATGTATTCATAAAACTTCCCTTGCAAGATTGATGGAATAGGTTGATCTAAGGATATCCCAGATGACTAGAAACACTTAATTATTAGTACTTTGAATTTAGCTATAAACACTTGCTTGAGCATTGCGAAAAGCGCCTATCCGCAAAAGGGATTGGCGTTTTTCATATGATTAAAGAATGTAACGAATAAAGCTATTGGCGAGATAAATCTCGACTTTGCATATAGTGTAATAAAATTCGAATCCTATAAATAACATTTAATTTTGCAGACTTTTCAGTATTCATGCTATATTATTCTAGTACGAAAAAGTCAGAAAACTTTTTCGTATGCACAACGCATCACGATTCTAACTATCAGACAGGGGGATAACATGAAAAACAAATCATGGGCAGCATTACTTTTGGCATTCTTATTAAGTGTGTCAGCTGCTACAACAGGGTTAGCGGCACAACCGGCGGAAGGGTATGACCCGGAAGACGGCATCTATGTAAAAGCGGAAAGCGATTACTATTATAATGGACGCTACTCTAACGGGCGTGTCTTTCCGGAATATCTAGCCAAGGCATTGACCGGAGATTATGACAACTTGACAAACTATGCAGTTGGCGGTGCTTTTTCAGGCGTCCTATTTGGAACAGAAGGCAGCGACGATGAACGTTCCAACTATTCTACTTTCTTAAAAGGCTGGAGCGCTGACCAGCAAGTGAAGACATTTCTCGCAGAACATAACGGCAAAATCGATCCAGACGCTCTGTACATCATAAGCGTAGGTGGAAATGATACCTATGCAGTAGAAGATCTAGGCGCAGATCGCACTGCAGAACTGGCTAGCGACTTTTCTTTGAAAATGGTACAAAATCTAATAGAAGGCGGTGCGAAATACATACTGCTACCTAACCGCTATGAAGATGACCGCAAAGAGTTGACCGATTTTGAAGACATAAGAAATCAACAAACCGTCCAAAAAATCAATGACTATCTAGCGTCAGATTCTACGCCAGACGATGTCCATGTTCTGTATGGGCATAATCAGCAACTCAAGGAAAACATCGACGAACAAGGTTTCGAAAAATTCGGCTACAAAAGTATGGGCTTCTATTTAATTTCTGACTGGGTCCCAGCATATGGCTACGCAGTGGCTTCTGAAGATAATAGCGATGTGTTCCCGACTACAAAAGAAGAGGAAAAATACGGCGGCTATGGTCTCTACTCTACCGACAGCAAATACTACACGCCCGAAACTGCAGGCTTTGAGCCAAATGATTTTTACTTGTATGACGAATATCACGTAAGCAACAAAACGCACCGCCACATGGCAGCCTATCTACTAAATAAAGATATAGAAACCGAAGACGGCCAGTTCAAGAATATCTACAACGGAGAACCGAACCCATTTGCCGAAGCCGTTGCAGATGGCACGATCCCGTCCGACTATTCCACGATCTATACATTTGGCGACAGCAGTATTGATTCCGGTCGTGGTCTCAGCATAACGACGGAACTTGTAAACAATCGCGACAAACAAACTACAAGTGAAAAAACACAACAGCCAAGCCCGTTAGCCTATACTGTAAAACGAGGCGACAATCTGTGGATGATCGTTAAAACGCACTATCCTAACAAGCAGACAAACACAGAAATTTCACGGCAAGTTCAAGCAGTATACGCTGCAAACAAAAATCAAATTACACATCCCGATTTGATTTATCCGGACCAAAACTTCCTTCTTCCGGCTGCCAACGACTAATGAATCGACCGTGATGATTCGTTAGTATAAAACTCAAAAAGGTTTTCCGATCCTATTCATGATCGGAAAACCTTTTAATTATATAGAGACCGGTATCACTTCCACATGACACGATAGACGATTCACATGGAATTATGTGGTGAACTGTTACCTTCTTTGAAACATCGCTACTGCTTTATCTCTCACAAGCAATCCCGTCTTTATCTCGATCAAGTTTTGTGTGTGAGTTATATATACTAGCCGCGACAGTAGGCTTCAGTTTAGTCTTACCACCTTTATTTTTCACACTAGCATTTTTTGCAACGCCGCCAGGATATGTTTTATTCAACTCCGTACAATTCTTAAACTTCGCTGCTGCCGCTTCGGTTGATTGGATCGGTAGTAAAACCATACTGCATGCTAGTAGTGCCGGTACAACTCTCTTCGTAAATTTCATCATACTCTCTTCTCCCCTTTGTCCCACTCTCATTTTTACAACTTGTACTGAGCCATCACCATCATAAAGGCTTAAATCTAGACAGACGTCATCCATCAAATCTTCATTCGAATCTCTCACCGTTGTTCTTTTTTCTTTATTTTACAGTAAGAAATCTATTTTGCTAGTCTATTTTATCTATTGAATAGATTATTACTAGTTTTCAGAATATAAATTTATAAAATAATATTATTCTCCTACTGTAGTATAAATATACTAGCAATTGTGTAAGAACCTGATACCTTCTTTAATCGTTTTCACGATCAAAAGACTCCTTACCTTTTCCATATTCAATTACCCGAATTGTGCGGGAATTGTATGGGGACCTGGTACCGTATCGCAGTGTTTGAATTGTGCAGGAATTGTGTGGGGACCTGGTACCGTATCGTATCTTCCCCCTACAATCCAAACGTAATCCGATTCCGTCCATTATCTTTTGAATAATACAATGCCCAATCCGCCCTAGACTGCAAGGAATTCTCTGTATCTCCTGGCATCTTGGTCGCTACCCCAATACTGACGGTAACACCATAAGTATTCCAGTCTGCATTCTCGACTCGGCAACGAATTCTCTCCGCCATTTCTAAAGCTTCCACATTCCCTGTTGCTGGGAGGACTACAGCAAATTCTTCTCCCCCGTAACGAGCAGCCACATCTTCATTTCTGGATTCTTCCCTCAACAAGTTTCCCAACTTCTGCAATATGCTGTCGCCCGTCAAATGACCATATGTATCATTGACGTTTTTAAAAAAGTCTATATCGATCAACAGAAAAGAAAGAGTCAAAGACTGTTCGGTATGTGGCGTGAAATAAGAAGAAAGACAGTCTTGTAGATAGTGGCGGTTCCTGAGACCTGTAAGTCCATCCGTATTGGCCATCTCGAGAAGCGTCTCATTTACCGCCAATAACTTTTTCTGCTTTGACTCCAACTCGATCTGTAAGCGCTCCAACTCTGCTATTTGCTTCACTTTCAGTAGATTGCGTGCCTCTGTTTCTTTTTTTGCCGCCAGAATCACTTCTTCATACTCGATTCTATTTTTCATGCGCAGACATGCACAGTCATTGAACACCTTTCCATCACGTTCATGACGCAATGCATTCAATAGCACGGATATTTCCTGACCATCTTTGGACTTAAATGAAAAAAACATCTCTTCTACTTTATTTTGCAATCGAATCATCGGAAAAAAGTACAGCTGGTAAAAAGACCGGCTTGCGTTCGGCAATATTAAATTGATGTGTTTCCCTTGTACCTCATGAAGCTGGTAGCCAAGTAAACTAAGCAGCGTTTGATTGACTTCAAAAATCATCCCTGCATCATCAAGTGTGAAATAACCGAACGGCGCACAATCTAGTTGTCTATCCATTTGTGACAAGACTCTTGTATACAGAAGTCAAATAATGGCTAATCAGCTGAACGGTTTCTTCTGGATGACTCATATGAGGACAGTGTCCTGTCGCATCCATAATTTTCAGCGTGCTGTTTTGGAGGTGACGGTGCATATAATGCCCTACTTCCACCGGTGCAATACTATCATCGGAACACTGAAGAATGAGCGACGGCACTAGTACCTTCTTTATATCTTCACGATGATCAGAGAAAAAAGTCGCAATCGCAAAACGATGGGCAACTTCTGGATCCGTCGAGCAGAAGTTATCCTCCAATTGCTGTGACAGTTCCGGTCTTTCGGGGTTCTTCATAATGACTTGCGCTAGATAATTCGCCCAGCCAATATAATTCATATCCATCATCTGAATCAACCCTTCTAAATCTTCCTTCTCAAACCCACCGTAATAATCGGGTATTTCATTTAAGTAATAAGGAGAAGGGCCTATCAATATAAGATGTTCAAATAAATCAGGTTGCTGAATAGCCGCCAGCATACCAATAATCCCCCCGACAGAATGCCCGACGAATATCACTTCCTTCAACTCCAAAGCATGACACACATCAAGTACGTCCTGTGCATAGCCATGAAGATCTTGATATTTTTCCGCACTATACGCTTGATAATCAGATTGCCCCGAACCGACATAATCGAATAAAACCACTTGGAAATCGTCTTCAAAGTAAGGCGCTGTCAAGCTCCACACATTCAAATCACATCCGAAGCCAGGCGCAAATAGGATGGTCTTGTCACCTTTCCCAGTGACTTTAACATTATTGCGCAAGAGAATATCTTGATTCATATTACAACCTCCATTTTCCACATTACTCTAGTTAGTCATATAGTTACATTCCGACTAGTTCAATAATACTAAACTAAGTATATAGTATTTTTTGATCTCGTTCAATTTAGTCGGTATGTTGAGTTACTACCTTGTAATTGAATAATTATGTGGGAGCTGGTACGTTTAACGATTCGAATTGTATGGAAATTGTGTGGGGACCTGGTACTGTGTCGTGATGTGAGGAGCTCGTACGTCTACCGATTCGAATTGTGTGGGAATTGTGTGGGGACCTGGTACTGTGTCGTGATGTGGAGAACTGGCACGTCCACCGCCCCGAATTGTGTGGGAATTGTGTGAGGACCTGGTACTGTATCGTGGTACCGTATCGTCGTGGTACCTCCTACAACCGTTTCTCACAACGCTGATCTACCAACAACTGTTCCAATCTGCAACGGATCCCTTCCAATTCCTTCGACGCATAAGCAGGATCAGCCAAGTTCTTCGTCTCCAGCGGATCTTCGGCCAGGTTGTAGATTTCGAATTGATCGCCAACCGGCTCTGTTTTGACGATTTCCACCCAGCACCCATCTTTTTCAACCAGTGTGGTATCACTAACTCCGGGTTCCGACCAAAATTGAGGGTTGTCGAAGTATCGGGCAAATTTCCAAATTTCATACTCATTGTTGCAGCCTGTTTGAAATGAGGCAATGACCGCTTCAATAGAGCTTGGTTGGACCACCTGTTCGTAAGCAAGCCCGGTAATCGGGTTGGTTTGGTGAAGTCCTTTGAAGACATTATCTTCTGTCATGAAATACAACGGTTCATTTGCTCGGAAGAAATGGTCACGGCCGTAAAAGAGTGGCGTTAGATTCCTTCCGACGAGAGGCTGTGCTTCTGTATGATCGCGGGATAGTTTCCGTTGTATAGCCGCGGCGTCAATTCCGGCTAATCCTAAAAGAGTAGGTAGAATATCCACATGACTCGTTAGCATGTCAGTAGTCTCTGCTTTATCGAAAAGTTTTGGACTATGAATGATGAGAGGAATATGAATGGATTCCTCGTACATCGTGTACCATTTCTGATACAGGCCGCCGTGTGCACCTAGTTGCTCACCATGGTCCGAAGTAAACACGATGATCGTATTATCCAAAAAACTAGACTGTTGGAGAGCGGTAAGGACTTTGAGGAGTTCGTGATCCACTTCTTTTTGAAGACTGTAATAAAGCTGGCGGTAAAAATTATTATCATGTATCGGCTGAAGCCCTTTCGGATACGTGACCCGATAACTTTCCTGTACAGACGGTTTCGACCGCAGCGATTCGTGAACAGTTGGGGCGGATGGGATGTAAGGAAGTGTGGGATCTACTTCGAAATTAAAGTTGGGAGAAATCGCAGAAAACAGGCCATACAATGCGATGTCATGCGGATTGACGAATGAACATTGAATAAACCAAGGAGTATCCTTCTTATCACACGTTCTATCTTGATCTAATTGTTTAATCAGTTTCACGGTATCCGCTGCATACACTTCATCGCGTCCACTCGTTCCAGTGCCTGCAGATGAAGCGGAATTTCTAGGATCCGCACCATGGGGATCTGGACCAATCCACTCAGAAAAACCGTATTCATGCAGACGGTCTGCTTTTCGATACATCCTTTCATCCCGTTTATTAGGCACTCCTGTATTTTGATCATAACTGGGCAATGAATTTTTTGTTCCTGGAATGAGAATATCAGGTTCCGACGCATGCCATTTCCCTTTCCAAAACGTTTTGTAGCCAGCAGCTCGGAAATAGTCCCCCATAGTGGGAACGGTATTCGGATCCAGCCAGAATAAATCCGCGTCGAAAGAACCTTTTGCAGCACCCGGCGTTTGCGTAACCCCATGTAACGAAGGATAGTGCCCTGTATATAATGACGTCCGGCTAGGAGAGCAAGCCGTACTCGCTGCATAATGATTCAAAAAGGAAAGTCCATTTTTTCGTAATAATTCTTGCGCTACTAAATTCTTTCTTCTCCACTTTTGTATCCCCTTCGTTTCATACACAGGCGGAAACCGATCCTGGTCCACCATTAAAAACAGAATGTTCGGTTGGGACTCGCCGTAATGGAATTCGCTCGTCATACATCATTCCCCTTCCTATTTTCAGCAATGCTTTTATAGGATATGTGAGGAATAGGAATGATGATGAATGAATTCTTCGTATAGATTGAAATTTGATTATGTACGATGTATGGCTTGTGATGTAATGAATTATAGTTGCGGTTGAAAATGCGTGTATACTTCCATATAACAATGGATTAGCTGAAGAAAGCATAAATAAGTTAAAAACTATCAAACGGATCATGTATGACAGAAATAGTTTTTAACTTCTACGGAATAGATTATTATTACTTGAATCAAGTAAATTCAACTAACAATGGAAAGAACCTTTTTGACGCTTACAATTGTGAAATCGATTCGATTACCTACTTAAGATAAAACTTGTTATTTGAGTAGCGGTTGTCACGATCAGTTAGTTACTGACTAACTTATGTATAATTAAAGCTATCCTCAAATTCAGTTTCGTTTGAGCATCATTTAAGTCTAATTCAAGAATTTCTTCAATCCGCTTAATTCTATTTCTTAATGTATTGTAGTGTACAAATAAAACTTTAGCAGATGATTGGATAACCGATTCATTTTCTAAATATACTTTCAACGTATTTATCAAATCGGTATTGCTTTCTAAATCATACTGAATCAATTTATTTAAATATTTCTCCTTAAATCTACTAATTCTTTCTACGTGGTCTGCTTGAAGTAGCATGCCAACGATGCCTAAATCATCGAAATGTATTTCCTTTTGGGTAGTATCAAAATGTAAACCAAATTCACAAGCTTTTTTAGCTTCCCAGTAACCGTTCACGTAATCATTAGGTGTAATTACAATGTTACTAATCCCAATCGTTGCTGGATAATCAGGATATAAAGAATCATGCAATTCCAATAATTTTCCCGACAATTTTTCTGCATCTTCTTCGCGTGATATTACGACCAACTTATTATTGTGAATCATATTAAATTCTACGGAAGCAATGTCCATCCTATTTCTAATTTTTTCTATAACTAAATCTGTCATCTCGTGTGATTGTTTGTTCAGTCTAAGTACAAGAATTTTATGAGGCTCTTCAAAATTAAACGCCAAGAACCTCCCTTTTCTACATAAATTCTCCTCAGACTCCAGTCCCAATAACAGTTCATAAAGATAGTCTCTCTTTAAACTAAGTTCCATTTCTGTGATAGACTTTTCCTGGTTTATTTTAAGCGCAATAACATTTTTAAATTGTTCAATTGCTAATATGTCTAAATCATCCCGATCATCAAAAACTCGAGGGATAATTAAAAAGCCGACATTTTTATTCTTTAATACTATTGGAAAGATTGTTAAAACCTTACCATTTCGTAATCTCTGAGATTTTCTTTGTAATCTATCAAACGACATGGATAAAATTAGTTGAGTGATTTCCATTTGGAATTTCAGGATATATTGATATGTAGGATAAGGGTTAGTGCTGTCTGTCTTGTAGATCGTATTTCCATTTTCATCAACTAATAATATTGGAGAGTTAATAATCTTTTCTAATCGTTGCACCGTGTTAGCATAGCCTTCATCCAAAGTGGCATATAAGACTTGTTGATTCAAATTTGAAATTTGTAATTCTTTTGTATATAATCTTGAGTTTTCCATGACAATCGCCAAGTGTTGGCAATACTGAGATAACATTTTAATATGCGCTTTAGTTGAACGATAAGGGACTTTACGTGATAGAACTAACACTCCAGTGCATCGATCATTTAATAGAATTGGGGAATATATGCTAGATTGTATTCCTTCATTTTCAGCTATATACTTTGAAAATACGTCTAATTCTATTGGAGATTCATTGAATTTATCAATAATATAAATTTCTTTATCATCTATTGTTTTTTCAAATACAGAGTTACGAATGTCTAATCTATAACCTATATAATTTTGGGCAGACGCGCCTGCCACAGCTTTAATAATATAATTATGAGGCTTTTTTTCATCAACTAAGAATAAAAAAATAATATGAGCTTTTGAGACATCTTTTAATCTTTTCGCACTTATATTTAATACTTCCTCAAGCTTTTTTAACGAAGAAATTTCAAGGTTTATTTGCTGGATCAGTTCTAAAGTACTTGATGTAAAGCTTAAATTGTGTTCTCTTTGTTTTAGGTTTTCAATATCCTGAAAACTTGTGTATACATCCGAAAAAAGATCTTCTCCTAAAATTGGTTTTACATCCGAATAAAAATTATTCCAATTTTCTTTATAGTAAGGTTTTTTCGCTAAAGATGAAAGCATTAAAATAGTTTTACTAAAGATAGATTGATTATTCTCCATGTTAGACATAACATCCTCCCTCCGAAAAACTTAATATTTATTATTATTATTTTTAAAAATCGAATCTTTTGTAGGAGCTGACTAATCATTTCAAACAAATAAAAAGTGTTTTCACGAAAAATATACGCAGTTTTCATAAGCACATCAAGAATACCATACAAATGAATCAATTTCATAATTGCTCTTTTTAAAAATACAGAAAAGGACAGAATTTACGAGTTGTATTTCAAAAAACAGAAATCATACAGCTTGAAGCAATTGTAACCTTGCGTTCATTTTATCATCCGAGCGTTAGATGCGTTGTACATTAGAACTAATAAATCGAAATGAACATTTGCGCGATTTCCTGTGCGGTATTGTACATTGTTTAATTGGATTTTTTTCAAATAAACGTTGACGCGTTCTTCGGCGGTCTGGCGTTTGAAGAGCTCTTTCCATGCCTGAGAACCGCGGGCTAATGCCGAATATCTCCGCAGATCTGTGTTGTTTTTGACCTTTTACATTTTCTGAAAGATCCCTTCTATTGAGAGTGGGCACATCTCACACTCTTGAGGTCGCGTTTATTTCAGCGTTTCATATTTGGTGTCGTAGCTGTCGTATCGGTACGTTTGCTAATGGAAACAAGTCAGTGCGAAATGCTAATCAAAGCCAACAGGGTCGGGTTCATTGCGCCTATTGTAATTGATGTTGGACCGGTGTCCCATGCGATGCACCTTCTCGAAAATCGCTTCGAAATCGTAGCCGGCATCTAGTGTATGATAGGTCAGATGAGAAAGCCGAAGCCGTTCTTCAATTCTCTTTATCCGCGTAATAGCGGCTTTTCCATCATTCAAGTTCCCGGAAAAAAATAGAGACTGCAGGATATATTGGGTTGATGCGCCTACATTCCTTCGTTCGATCTAGTCATAAGGCGGTAAGCGTCAAAAAGTAAACACATATTAATAGAAGTACATTCGTCAGATACTCCTCCTATAGAACACGTTTTGGGAGGTATCTATTTGAAAAGGAAAGAGAAAGAAGCATACTAGTCTGCTAAAGTCGATGAATATCAAAACAGCGAACTAGCACTTTCTAAATGGTATGAAAAGGCAAAGGTCGCCGTCCATAATATAAAGTATTGGCTACGTAAGCAGTCATCAGTTAATCATGTCGCACATCAGGAGACTAGTTGGGTTACCTGTGTAATCGAAGATTCGATTTCGTTATGACATTTCAATATAATATAGAAATACAAAAGTATTAATTTTGCAGGCTCTCCATCATATAAACAGGACTCAATGACAATAAAACCCATTATATATAAAATAATGAGTTTTATAGCAGATTAGGGGGTGCAAGTGCCCTGTAACACTATTAGAATATTTTACTCTCCACTGCCATTCCTATCGATAATTTTTCAGAGCGAATCAGGTGAGGTTAGACGTCCAGCCGTTCTATAGTTTACGATTCTTAGAATGAGTTGCTTTCTCGTTATTTCGCTTATCCGGCTTAGGCTTGCTTTCCTATTCACACAAGCTGTTATATTCGCTACTTCTCATTTTTTGAAACATGTTAGTATGACTGATATTAATGGAAATTCGCCATATACCCAATACCGATACTTCTTCTACAATAAAAGATTATTATAGTAGGACTTCCAAATCCCTCAAATCACCGATTTTATATACCTTTTATCGTAGATGGAAGCCAAGTCACTAAATTAGGGAATATAACGATTATTGTTAAAGTAATTAGCGCTATTAATACCATATAAACAGAACCTCTAAATACATTATTAATTGGTTCTTTCGAGATGGAGCTTACAACAAAAGCATTCACTCCCAAAGGTGGTGTAACTAGGCCAATTTCAACCATCATAATGACTAAAATCCCAAACCAGATTGGATCATAGCCTAATTCTATTATTACTGGAAAAGTTAGCGGTAATGTCAATAGTAGAATTGCAATTGCATCCATAAAGAATCCCAATATTAAATAGACAAATAAAACGAGTATTAATATTCCAATATTCGGAACATCCATTGTTGTTAAGAAGGTGATAAAACTTAGAGCCATGCCTGTAATTGTTAAATAATAACCAAAAACCATAGCTCCTATTATAATCGAGAATATCATTGTAGTCGTTCTTATTGTGCTAATTAAACTTTCATAAAAATCCTTCAAGCTTAGCCTTTTTGTTAAAAAACCTAAAAGTGCGGAGGCACCTGCACCGAGTGCGGCAGATTCTGTAGCCGTCGCAAATCCACTATAGATTGAGCCAATCACAACGAGCAGTATTATAATAACTGCCCATAAATATTTTAACGAATATATTTTTTCCTTCCAGCTAAATGAGAAACCTACCGGGGCCCACGCTGGATTTGTTTTCGCTCTAAGATATATACCTAGAGAAAGCAATAGTGTTAGCAAAACCCCTGGAATAATCCCGGCAATTAACAACTTTCCAATAGAAGTTTCCGTTTGAATACCATAGATAATCAGTCCAATACTTGGTGGAATTAATCCCGCAATCGTACCACCAAACGCTATGATACCTGTCGACATAATACGGTTGTATCCATGTCTGTCCATTTCAGGTATTGCGATTCGAGACATTGCAGCCGCAGTTGCCGTAGTAGATCCTGACATTGTCCCCATCAATGCACAAGTTAAAATCGAACTGATTCCGAGTCCGCCCGGAAAATGTCCTACCCATTTGTTGGAAGAGTCATATAAATCTTTTGCAAATCCTGATCTTGATAAAAATTCAGCCATTAAAATGAATAGCGGAATTGTACTCAATGTAAAGTTAGCAACGGCTCTGTATGGGGTAGTTGTTAATACACTAAATCCTGAGTCAATGTCTATAAGAAACAAACCAATCGCACCAGCTGTTAAAAGTGCAAATGCGACTGGCATGCCTAGCAACATGAAAAGAATTAAAAGAAAAAGACCAACAATCTCCATATCACCCCTCCTTTACTCTTCCAAAAGTTAAACTAAATATAGTAAGCATTAACCGAATGACAAATAAAAATGAGCCAATCACAACAATTAAATATGCTGGTGCAATTGGTATACTTAAGGCTCCTATAGTCATTTGATTTAAACTTAGTGCGGTTGTCATTTGCTTATATGCTTTTAATCCGATAACGATAAAGAAAAATGTGACTACTAACTGAAGAATAATTTCATTTATATTTTTAAACCTGCCTCTAAAGTTTTTACTTAATAAATCAACCCTTATATGTTCCCCCGCTCTAAATGAATCGCTAATCCCAAAAAACACAATAGCGACCATAAAAAACCCTTCAACTACTTCTAGTACACCTAAAATCGGATGATTGAAGAAGTGTCTTAATATCGTATCGGCAATAATGACAGTCATCATCGTTAATAATATGAAAGCCGCAAAGAACATTGAAAATCTTTCTAAAAGTGTTACAGTTTTCTCAAAAAAACTAATTTTATTTTTCATCATACATGCAACTCCTTTTCGAAAACGATAAAAATTTATTACTTCTTTTCATCCTCAATGTTTTTGATCATTGACACAATAATTTTTCTACTAAATTAGTTGGTTTCATAATTCATACACTTCATCTTGAAGACGTATGTAAAATCATTCAAAGGTGTACCTTTTATTTTGTTATTATCCCTGTTGGTTATAGTGGAAAGCGTTCGTTTGGAGAAAAAATCAATATTAATTGGATGATATAGATTTAAAGGCAACTATAAAATCGACTAAAATATAAAAAGTGAGTAATTTATTTTTCACCTATATTGCAATATTAAGTTAGCCACTTAGATAAATTTTATTGTATTTATGGATGGTAATGTTTTCCATAACCCTTTTAAAAAGGTTTTGATATGGGTCTTATTTCAGAGTTGCTACGCCAGTTCGGCTAACTCTTCATTAGAAAGAACGGCTGGCTGTTGGTAGTCCAGAATCTTCCTGGGGTAAGTTATTTAGCGTCTGATAAATACGTTGGATGGATTCAGCAGAATAATCTGAACCCCCCTTAGGAATTTACCGTCTAATAAGGCCATTGTGACGCTCGTTTGATCCTCTTTCACAAGGGAAGTATGGAGGACAAATTTGGTGGACACCATCGGCTTGTCTATCCAGTCGGATTGATTATCGGCAAACCCTACTAAGGCATCGGGAGACCAATCGTGATCTGTGATCTGTTCACAGGCAAAATCAATAAACTCTCCGGTATTCAGTAGCTTACTTTTAGCATCACAGTTGAGCCGTTTTCGTTCGTAACAGTCTGTCCAGTTTCAGCGAAGTAGGCTGTATAGGATGTGCGGCCCTCTTCAGTTGTGTTGTCGCACCACGCTTCAACTCAGTAGCATTCGTTTGGTGGGCACGTCCTAAGCGTCTTCCAATGTCTCGGTTAGAAAGTTCAGTATTATGCAGGGCAGCAATTTGACTTCACTCAAAAAAGCTAAGTGTTTATTTTTATGGTATTCTCAGTGTGTGCCATTATAAGACTTCCTCTCATTGTTTGTTTCGCAACTTCAATGATACACGAAATTTTATAATGGCACTTTTTTGAATTTAGAAGGCTAACTTGATTCTACAATTGGCCCTCACTTTTTTCTGGGATTTCCTTAATATTTATTTAAAAACTCTTTAAACAGATCTAACGTTTCTTGTGAAGATATAGATTCATTTTCTTGAATCCATTTTTCCTGAACTTCTTCGTTAACATGTGCAAATTCTTCTTTGTCGATTTCTATGAACTCTACAATCCCTTCTTCTGATAACCCTGTTATTATTTCTTCATCATTTTCTATCGAAACAGTTATAAATTCCTCCAAAACTTCATCTGTTGCTTGTTGCATTTTCTTCTGCAAGTCTTCAGGAATCGAGTCCCACTTCTCTTTATCCATTAAATAAAAAACTAAAGTTGTTCCTCCGCCTGCACCTAATGTCGCATAGTTTAGGACTTCATCAAGCTTATAGGAGGTGATACTTGCTGTAGCCGATAAAGTCGAATCAATTGTCCCTCTTTCCAATGCTTCATATTGCTCAGCTGTTGAAATTGTAACTGGCGTTGCCCCTAATGCTTCTATTTGAAGATTTGCTGAACCGCCTTGAGATCTAACTTTCATACCTTTTAAATCTTCAATTTGACTGATTGGCTTTTTCACACTCCAGAACTCATAAGTGCTCGTCGTATATCCAAAAATAGGCACAACATTATTTTTCAGAAAGTCATGATTTAATACTGGGTCACTATTTATCAGTTCAAAAGATGCTAAGCTTCCTTGCCTAATATTATCTACTAAACCAGGTAGCGAAGCTACACTAGACAGTGGCATTTTCCCCGAAACATAAGCTTGCGGAACATTAACAATATCCGCTGCTCCTGTATTTACCAAATCCAGTGAGTCACTCGCTTTCCCTAATTGTTCACCGGGATAATACTCAATTTCCACTTTGCCTTCCGTTAGTTCTTCTACTCTATCTATCCACACTTGTTGCGCATTGACAGATGAAAAATGATTCTTTGGCATATAGTCAGCGAATCTTAGTTTAATAACATCTTGATTATCAGAACTTTTTTCCTCATCGGTATTCCCACAAGCAGATACAATTGATATGACTGATACAGCAATTAATATGTTAATTAATATTCTTTTCATCATTTTCCCTCCTATATCATTGTTTGTATAACAAACCTTGTATTAATCAACACTAGCACTAGATCTCAATATGAAGTTATAAAATAAACTGAAAATCTGGCTAGAATTGGAGAACGAACCGACCTTAGCTTATACGGGAAACTATTTATTCTGAATAATTTTTGCGTTTTTTTACAACAATAAGAATTAATCCAAGATAACTAATGCATCTAACGCAACGACACCTTTTTCTTTTACAATCAATGGGTTGATGTCTAGCTCATTAATTTCTGGTGTTGTGATACCTAGTACAGATAAATCACTAATTGCTTTCGCCAATGCATCGACATCTAACTTCGGACTATTTCTATACCCGTTTAATAAAGGAGTGGACGCTAATTCATTTACCAAGCTTTTCGCATATTGTTCAGAAATCGGACAGATTCCAATTGCAATATCCTTTAAAATTTCTGCATTTACTCCGCCCATTCCTATTAAGATAGACTGACCATATTGAGGATCGGATTTTAATCCTAATATCATTTCCTGCCCACCTTTAACCATTTCAGCTATTAGTACACCATCGATATGAGCGTTTGGCGCCAATCTAGTCACGTTCTCCATTAATTCATCATAGGCTAAACTTAAAGCTTTTTCATTTTCAATATTAAGCTGAATCCCTTTTACTTCCGTTTTATGTTTAATTTGCTCAGAAACAATCTTCATAGCTACAGGAAAACCTATACTTTCTGCAGCGTTAATCGCAGCTCCTTTACTTACTGCTAATACTTCATTTGGAACTTCAATCCCCACTTTTCCAATAAACTTTTTACTATCATATTCGTTCAGTACTCTTTTTTTAACTATTATATCTTTGCTCCTCTGCGCTTCCTTTTGATTAGGATTAAAATCAACTTCTACATGACTACTTACAAAGTTTCCATAGTTTGAGAAGTGAGTTAAGGCAGTCACCGTATTTCTTATACTTCTGAAAGGAACTAGTCCCCCTTTTTCTAAAATGTCATATCCCCCATCTTCTCTACTACTCATCCAAATTGGGATAATCACTTTATCCGTTTTCTTCTGTAAATTAACAAGTGATTCAGCAAGTATTTTAGTGGAATTTCCATAGTCTGCGTTAATTGGCTCAATGACAATATCAATATTATCATCTTCCAATATTGGGATCATACTATCTTCATGGATTCTTTCATCTACTAAAAATGATGCGGTTAAATCTACTGGGTTATTATAAGAAGCAAACGGTGGTAAGACTTCTTCTAATTTTTTTATGGTCGATGTATTAAATGAGGGTAGGTCTAATCCATTTAAACCACAGAAGTCTGCCAACAAGGAACCACTTCCTCCAGATCCCGTTACTATTGCTAAACCTACATCTTCTCTTATTGTACATCTAACAAATAGTTGTGATGTTTCTATAAGCTCATCAATATCGTTGACTCTTATGACTCCGAATTGTTTACATAAAGCATCAAAAACTTGATCTGAACCCGCCAATGAACCTGTATGGGACAGCGCTGCTTTTCTGCCGAGTTCACTTCTCCCTACCTTTAAAATTACAATTGGTTTACGTTTTTTAAGTGCTAGTTTCGCTACTTCTTTAAATTTCTCTCCATCTTTAATCCCCTCTGCAACGGCAGCAATTACTTTAATCTTAGGGTCATGAATCATATAGTAAATGCAATCTGATAAATCTAGGTCAATTTCATTTCCTGGCGAAAAGAAGTAACCAAAGCCAATCCCTCTTTTCTGTCCTTGTAATGCAGTTCTCCCTAACCCACCGCCTTGTGTAACTAATCCAATACTCCCGCCTAACGTATCATTTACATATCCCGGAGAGAATGTCATTCCTAATCTTCTATTTAAATCGGTTAACCCCGGACAATTTGGTCCATAAACTCTAATATTCGTATTTTTAATAACAGCTTGTAATTCATTTTGTAACTTTTGACCTTCCTCCCCTACTTCATTAAAACCAGAACTCATAATTAATGCAAAGGGAATCGTATGGTCTGCGCACTCTTGGACAATTCTTGGAACAGCATTAGCCCTAACTAAAATAATTGCTACATCGATTTGAACACCTTTAATTTCACTAATGCTTTTATAACATCTACGATTAAATAACTCATCATATCGATCGTTAACTAAGTAGACATTTTCCTTAGAGAAATTTGATTGTTTCACTATATTTTCATATGTGTTTTTCCCGTGAGAACCATCCCTACTCGAAACACCAATAATTGCTATATTTGTCGGCTGAACGAGTCTTGTTAAATCTGTAAACATATTCCTTAGCTCCTTTCTTTCATGTGAAATTGAGTGTAAGCGCTTTTAAAAAATCATATACGTTCCCCCCATTGCAACGGGAGTTTATAGCGGGTTTTTAATGAGGGAATTATGCTCTCCTACTGTTGGAACATCCGAGTTACTTCTCACTTCGAAACTTGTAAATTTCACAGGATGCGTAATAATAAGGTTATCACTATTTTCGTCCTTTTTTATAATGCCTCTATATGCCAAATGTGGGTCCTCTAATAATTCTTCGATAAAATTAACAGGAGCGCACGGTATATCCTCTATTATCATTAATTCCAACCATTCTGAACGGTTCTTTAATAGAAACTTCTTATTCAAAATAGCATTTATTTCATCTGCATGTTCCATTCGATTATGCCAACCTTCGAACTTCTTATTCGACTTCAACTTTTCTACATTTAAAACGTCACATAATTTATGCCAAAAGTGTTCTTCAACACAGCCGATTGCAATATATTTATTATCTTTCGTTTTATAGGCACCATAAGCTCCTCTCCCCATAAAATTTTGTTTGGAAGGATTGTTACGATTAACGTACTCATTAATTCTAGGTGCCATTAGAGAGAGTGCACAATCTGTCATTGAGACATCTATATAAGTACCTTCATTTGTTTTCTCTCTCAATAATAAAGCAGCCAAAACAGAATTAACCGCATACATAGCAGAACCTAAATCAGCAACTTGTATACCACCTGCTGCCTCTGGTTTTCCTTTTGGATCTCCACTAATACTAAGAATACCTGATACAGCTAAATAATTTATATCGTGACCTGGCAGATTTCTATACGGTCCTTCTTGTCCATAGCCCGAAATAGAACAATAAATGATGCGCGGATTTATTGTCTTCACTTTATCTTTTAGAAAACCCAATCTCTCCATTACGCCCGGTCTAAAACCTTCGATCATTACGTCACTTTCTTCTATTAGTGCAGAAAGCTTCTTTTTGTCTTCATTATTTTTAAGGTCAAGTGTAATACTTTTTTTACCTCTGTTAATTGCTTCAAATAACCCTGCTACTTCTCTTGCTCCATCCCCTATCCCCGGTCTCTCTACTTTTATAACTTCTGCACCTAGCTCTGCAAAGATCATTGTTGAAAAAGGTCCTGGAAGTAAATTAGTTAAATCCAAAACCTTGATTCCTTCAAGTGGTAGCAATTCAAATCCCTCCTTCCTTTTAAGTAAAAGCAGAAATCCCTAAAAGCTCTCTTCCAATAATAAGTTTCTGTATTTCATTAGTTCCTTCAGCAATCGTGAAATATCGTATATCTCTATAATATCTCTCTACTGGAAACTCTTTTGTATAACCATATCCTCCGTGAATTTGTAAAGCATCTTCTGCGACTTTTAAGACATTTTCTGTAGAGAAGTATTTTGCCATCGAACATTCTACCTTACATTCTTTCCCTTCATCTAATAGATGACTAGCTTGTAAACCGAGCAAACGCATTGCATTTGTTAAAGTGACCATATTACTAATTTTTTCTTGTATTAGTTGAAAACCACCGATTGGCTTGCCGAATTGCACTCTTTCTTTTGCATAAGTAATTGAAGCATCTAGACTCGCTTGTGCAATACCCGTTGAAATAAAAGCAACCATCGCTCTAGCACTATTCAAAAATTTAAGTCCTTGTCTTAAGCCGTCTCCTACTTCCCCTAGTAAATTTTCTTTTGGAATTTCACAGTTATCAAATGTTAATTCTGCAAAAGGACAACTCAATGTTCCCATTTTCTCTATTTTACTTGCATAATAACTCGATTCACTTTTCTCTACTATAAAGGAAGCTATTCCTTTATTTCCTTTGTCTTTATCTGTTTGGGCAATAACAATTCCAACTTCTCCCTCTATTCCATTTGTAATAAACATTTTCGATCCATTTAATACCCACTTATCTCCTTTGAGCACTGCCCGTGTTTGTATACTGGACGCATCTGATCCTACATTTGGTTCAGTCAATGCAAAGAAACCGAGCTTTTCTCCCTTTAATAATGGCGGTATAAACTTTTTCTTTTGTTCTTCCGATCCATATTCATAAATATGCGTTAAGACAGAATTAGTAATTCCAACTGTTGCCCTCAACGATGGCCAAACTCTTGACAACTCTTCTATCATAATAAAATAAGTTGTATGATTTAAACCATAGCCTCCGCTACTCTCTGGTAACAAACCGCCTAAGAATCCAAATGGTACAAGTTTCTGTACAATATCCGTTGTAACGGGTTTTCCTTCATGCTCGTATTCATTAACCATTGGACTAATTTCCTTATCCAAAAACTTTTTAACAGTATTTTTAATCATTAACTGTTCTTCATTTAATGTTATACTCATTTTATTCCTCCTATCTTTGATAAGCTTCAATTAACATCGGCGTAGTCCCCTCTTGTAGAAGGTCACCGTTTTGATTGATTACTTTCCTCTTAAAAAATACGATTCCCTTTCCGCCCTGACTTGTCTCTCTTTTATCGGCAATTTCAATTTCCAAGCGAATTGTGTCATTAATTTTAATCGGTGAGATAAACTTCCAAGAATCAATTCCTAATAATGCTAATAACGTTGGACTCATTCTTCCGTTTAAATCTGTTCTTGTAAAGAGTCCTGAAGCTATGACCATACCTAACATGCCATGGGCTATTCTTTGTCCAAATATGGAGTCTCTCGCATACTCTTCATCTGTATGTAAAGCATTATAATCTCCTGAAAGACCTGCAAAATTTACAATATCCGCCTCAGTAACCGTTCTGGATGGTGAAAAATAAACATCCCCAACTTGAAAGTCTTCATAAAACAAAGTGTCTTCTCTCACATCAATACCCCGTTTTCTATTTTTTTAGAATGGTTATCGTACTATTTGGTCCCGCTCCCATCGCATGTGTTAATCCCATTCTGGGATTATCTACTTGCCTTTCTCCCGCATAACCTCTTAGCTGCTGCACAACTTCATAGATTTGAGCTAGACCTGTTGCTCCTAATGGATGTCCTCTTGAAAGTAAGCCTCCATCCGTATTGACAGGTAATTTCCCGTCTAAATCAAAATAACCTTCTCTAAGCAATTGTGGAGCTAACCCTCGCTCACAAAATCCTAACTTTTCAATATCCCATAACTCTCCTGGACTCATACTGTCATAAGCTTGTACAATATCCATATCCCCTGGACCATACCCGCTTGTCTCATAAGCCTTTCTCGCGGACAGTTCAACTAACCCTTCTTCTGGAGAATATTTAACACTTGGAACAATCCCAGATTGATAAATTGCTTCTCCGTAAACACCTGATGTTAAGACAGAACACACTACTTCTATCCCTTTTCTTTTATTTTTCAGCCTGTTTTTATTTACTAAAACAGATGCAGTAGCTCCATCAGCTAAAGGACAGCAATTTAGTAATCTTAAAGGCGTGGCAATGATTCTAGAGTTCAAAACCTCTTCAATTGTCACTGTTTTTTGAAACCGTGCGTTTGGATTTAGCGATCCATTTTTACGATTCTTCACACTTACCAATGCGAAATCTTCTTCAGTCGCGCCATATTCTTTCATATATTCAATCGTTTCTAATGAATAATTTGCAGGTTGGACATTAAAACCCATTTCTAGTTGCCATTTCGGGAAAGCTGTGCTCGGTATCGGTCCACGTGGCATTTTTTCATAGCCAAATGCCAACGCAACATCGTACTCACCTGATTTCACAGATTGATAAGCGAGTTGAAAAGCGGTAGCCCCACTAGAACAAGCATTTTCTACATTAATAATGGGAACTCCATTAAAACCAAGCTCTTGGACTACACGATGTCCTGAACCTGTTCCTTGATAAACACTTCCACAATAAATAGCTTGAACTTCATCCCATCCTAATTCGGAATCTCGAATCGCTTCAATAATCGCCTGAGCGCCTAATTCGTATGATTCAATATTTTGAGATACACCCCACTTTGTTGTGCCGATCCCAGCAACCCAAACTTCTTCACTCAATAGTTTTCCCCCCTCTTTCTAATTCCCCGTCAAATATCGGAGAGAATTTATAAGTTAAAACAGATGTACCTTCTTCTTCGTATAATGGTTCGATGATTAATTTAGCGTTTTGACCAATCTTCATATTTTCCCATTCCGCATCTTGAAACAAAGCAAGAATATTAATCCCTTCTGGCAGTGTTACTACTCCATAACAATATGGAACTTTCCCCTTATAAAACTCTCCTGTTGGTCTTTCATTAATTATCGTAAAAGCTTTAATTACCCCTTCTTTACTAAGCTCCACTTCCGTTAAAGCGCTTTCATAACAATTGGGACAGAAGTTGTTTTTCTTTTCAGGAAACAATAACTCCCCGCAATTTCCACATCTACTCCCGATTAATAGTGGACCATTTGCTGTATCTCTCCACATTCCATCTTTTACTGCAATCGTTTCATCTGAATCGAACATAATAATTCTCCTCCTTGATTAGCCAAACCTACCACCTGTTACATGTAACAAGTCTCCTGTGACATATGAAGCATCGTCGGACGCAAGAAATAATACCGCATTCGCAACATCTTCGGGTAAACCAACCCGCTGAAGAGGTGTATCCTTTTTCTGTAATTCTTTGATTTTTTCATATTTCGGATGATTTCGTAATGCTGCTGTTTCAATCAACCCCGGTGCAACCGCATTTACATTTATATTATTTCTACCTAACTCTTTTGCGAGTGACTTTGTTAAACCAACAATACCTGCTTTAGCCGATGAATAGTTTGCTTGGCCAGGATTTCCTAAATGAGCACGTGAAGAAATGTTTACAATCTTCCCGTATTTTTGTTCCATCATCGAGAGTGAAGCGTACTTTGAAAACAAAAATGTACCTTTCAAACATACGTCAATAACTTCGTCCCAACTCTCTTCTTTCATATCGTGGATTTTCGCATCTTTTAAGATCCCTGCATTATTTACTAAAATATCGATCTTATCAAATTGAAGAATTGCCTTATTTACAACATTCTGCACATCCTTTGCATTAGATACATCCCCAACAATCGACGTTACCTCGCCACCTAACTCTCTCAATTCTTCTACTGATGATTTGCATGTAGCCTCGTCAATATCGGTAACAACCACTTTTGCTCCTTCTAAAACGAGCTTTTTTGCAATCATCTTCCCTATTCCACTTCCTGATCCTGTGACGATTGCAACTTTATTTTTGAAACGCATATTATTATTCCTCCTATATAATTTTCGTGTTATTGTGAATATTTACCCTATTTAAACTTTAATGTATTTGTATTAAAGTTTATATGGCAAAAAAGCATATAATATTGATTTCTTTATGTGAACTATCCACAATGACCAAAATATTAATTGGCTATTTTTTCGTTAACTCTATGGATTTAAGGAGGCTTTTGTCCCTAACTTAAAAGAAGGACTTAAAGGAATTCGTTCTAAAAAGCATTGCAGAGGGAATTGGAGCTCACATCTATTAGCTATTCATAAATTAGTCGTCGATTAATCGATTTAAATACAGCTGATTTAGCTGATTCACTTGGTCGATTAGGTAGACGTTATTGGGTACTTCAACGACATGCGAGAGACAAAAATTGGGGGCTGGCGCGAAAGAAATATTCAATTTCTCTTACGTGTTCGAAAGACGTTTCTTGTAGAATTCATCAGAGTTTATAAATCTACTCTTCCCCATTTGAAGCGAAATGATTTAGTTTCGATATTGACACGAAAAGAAATTTGTAGATATATAGAATTAGTGGACGAAGAAGGAACCACGTTCCACTTACTCACAAACCGGATTGACTTAAGTGAAAGTGAGATATTAGAGACATATAAGAATCGTTGATATATCGAATTATTTTTCAAATGGATTAAGCAGCATTTGAAAGTACGTCACGTGTTTAGCCATTCACCAAAAGGCATTTGGAATCAAATGTTTATCACGCTGATCACGTTCCCATTGATTGAAATTAATGCGATTAATTCAACAACAGCGTAAATCAATTTGGGATTTTCTTCGGATGATATGCCATTATGTTTTTCTACCAATCAGTTAGTTACTAAAGTCTTGTAATCAGCGTCTGAAGAAAAGTAAAGGACGGCAAAAGCTCCCTGAATGTATTCCCATCACGATTAAATTTGGAGAGAACTACGGCATTTTTTTGCCCAAGACTAAAGATATTTTTTGAACAAAAAAATATTTCCAAAAAAACAAGCTATTATTAAATAACTAATTTTTATATATGTTAATCATCAAAAAGCGTCAACACCGAATCTTTGGAGTTGACGCTTTTTCTTTAATTTATATGGGAATGGTCTTTCCCCTATTAAATTACCCGAATTGCGTGGGAACCTGGTACTCGCAAAAAACAAGTATCCTTTTCAAGAAAACTCTCTATATAGAGCATAAGAAGTACAAAATGAGTACTCAATCACACTGATCTCTAGGGGGGCAATGATATGAAATTACTAATAAACGAAGATCCGATCCCATTATTACCATCACTGGCCATGAAAGTTGGATTAAACGCTGCGCTATTTCTACAACAACTGCACTACCGCTTGAACATTTCAAAAAATATACGGGATGGTCATAAGTGGGTGTTCAATACGTACGACGACTGGATGGAAGAATTTCCGTTTTGGTCGTTGAATACGATCAAACGGATTACGTATGACTTGGAACAAAAAGGTTATTTGATTTCCACTTCGAAGCATAATAGGATGAAAATCGACAATACGAAATGGTATCGAATCGATTATGAACAGCTACCTTTTTCCTATAAGCCAAATGAGATACCGGCTAACCCAACATGGGATGCGACACCACCCCAACATGAGTCGACTGCCAACCCACAATTGGACGCCGTGCCAACTCACACTGAGACGGTGGCGTATCCCACTATGGGACGGCCTATTACCAAAGAACTTAAGAATATAAAAAATAAACCCATTGTCGAGAAGAATCTCGACGTCGCACATTCTGTGATTCAGTACTTGAATGACAAAACCGGAAAACAGTTCAAACCCCAATCCGCGGCCACCCATAAATTCATCAACGGGCGAATTAAAGAAGGCTATACACAAGAAGATTTCATTCGTGTCATTGATCTAAAGACCAAGCAATGGTTGAACCGCCCTGAATTCAGCGCATTCCTGCGACCTTCCACGTTGTTTAACGCAACGAACTTTGAAAACTATGTCAATGAACTAGTAACGCCTAAAAAACCGAAAAGACACTTACCCGTTGCACCCGTGCTCGACTTCAACAAAGGTGATGAGTAAGTGTTGTATAGTATTCTAGTGGATAAGAGTTACCCGAATTATGTGGGAATTGCGTGGGGACCTGGTACTGTATCGAGTGTTACCCGAATTGTGTAGGAATTGTGTGGGGACCTGGTACTGTACCGAGTGTTACCCGAATTGTGTGGGAATTGTGTGGGGACCTGGTACTGTATCGAGAGTTACCCGAATTGCGTGGGAATTGTGTGGGGACCTGGCACCGATTCAAATAACCCCAATCCCAAGCAAAATACCCAGCACAAACGAAATAACCCAAAGCGTCCATACACCTAAACTAAACTTGTGAAATTGTCGCTTCGCTTTTTCATCGCCTTTGTTATAGACCCAAATCGCCCATACCAAGTGAAAAGCCATTAATACAAGTGCGGCACCACCCGTAATTTGATGAAGTCCAAATGTCGAACCTCCGTCTTGCGTAGCAATTCGGTTCATAAGCGTAGTGCCGATCGTATCGAATATCAGCCCACCTACAAAGAATATTAGATGTTTAAATTGAATCGTACCACTGATTTTCTCACCGAATACGCCAATACTATATAAAATGAGAGCGACTACCATTGCAGACGATGCAACCATTAATAATGTACTCATGTTCTTCATCTCCATTCATTCTGTATAGTTATATCCTATACGGCGAATATGAACAGAAGATAAACTATTTCGAAATATTGAAACTATATTTTCAACTCTATCTAATTGCCAAGTAATTGTGTGAGAATTGTGTGGGGACCTGGTACCCTGGCTGTTTCATTATAGAAAAAACTTTTAATACGAACACAGCCGCCACTTTAAAAATGGCGACTGCGTTTAATATATGTTGAATTGTAGAAAAGGCATATGCGTAAAAAACAGCCATACATGCATTCAATCCGAAATGACATATTAAAATAATTTATTCAACGTTAATTTGAACGCTTCCAACGTCTTGTCAATTTCTTTCATTCCATGAACGGTAGATAGACTATAACGATTGAGAGGCTTTGTATAAACTCCCTTAGTTAATAAGTGATAATCAATTTCCTTTCGTAATGCGAAATTAGATTCTTGTAAATCTCGATAATTATGAACGTTCTCTTTCTCTGTAATAATAATATTGAAGATTGACCCCATACCTATCGTTTGTACATTAATTCCTTTTTGTGAAAACAAGTCACAAATTCCGGATTTTAATTGTTCTGTACTTTTGAAAACATGTTGAATTTCTTCTTCAAGCACATCAATCGTCGCCAAACCGGCCGCAAGAATAGTAGGATGTCCATTGTAAGTACCACTATGGAATAGCACATCTTTTGCTCCCGATTTTTTGCTTTGACTATTATCGAAAACATCTGAAGCTGCCGTAGGTGCGCTCATTTCCATTATTTCTTTCTTACCACCGATAATTCCTACTGGGAACCCTCCACCAACAACTTTCCCCAACGTTGTCAAATCGGGTGTAATACCGTAAATCTCCTGTGCTCCACCCAGTCCCAAACGAAAGCCTGTCTTTACTTCATCGAATATTAGAAGAATGCCTAGTTTCTCAGTAATTACCCGCAAACCATCCATAAATTCCTGTTCAGCAGGAATGAATCCACCCTGTATTGGCTCTAAAATAACAGCCGCGATTTCATCTTTATGTTTCGTTAAAATTTCTGTTGTTGCTTCCAAGTCATTAAAAGGCAATATAACAGTATGTTCCTTGTGATAAGGATCTACACCTTTTGACTCCGCAATAGCATTCGGTCTCTTTGCCGGTCCCGCTTCGTTAACGGAAGGATTCACACTAAGTAAAACCTGATCATACCCTCCGTGGTAGTGACCTTCAAATTTTGCGATTTTATACTTTTCTGTATAAGCATATGCCATCCGGATGGAAAGTAAGGTTGCTTCTGTTCCTGAATTCGTATAGCGCAGCTTTTCAATACTTGGATACAATTCTTTAATTTTCTGCCCCATTTTGACTTCCAAATGGTGTGGGGTGCCAAATAGTAACGTTCCCTCTTCTTCAAGCTGGTTACGAATTCCTTCTAATACTTTAGGATGTCCGTGACCTGTCATCAATGCACCATAGGATAGAAGATAATCTATATATTCGTTTCCATCCAAGTCTGTCAGGTATGCACCAGAACCTTTTTTCATTATAAGTGGGTACGGTTCAAAAAATTTAATATTCGCAGTGACACCTCCTGGCATAACTTCCTTTGAGGTTTTCGAAAACTCCAACGACTTAGGGGTCATTTTTTTATACTCTTCAATTCCGGAAAGAACTTTATTTTGCGACATAGTTTTCACCCTTTTAGAATTTTTTATTTCATTTTTTATATAAATGAAATATTTATTTCAACTATACATAACCCAATGGATATTGTAAACAAATAAAAAGATTATTTTAACTATTTAATACAAAGAGTTTTATTAATATATTGTCAATATGAAATAAATAATTTTTACATTCTGTTTTATGAAATAAACATTGCACATTAAGCGGGATTAGAATATTATGAATACTACAACTAATTTAGAGGAGGAAATAAAATGCAAAAAAGAACTTTTATAAATGTAATAGCAGGTACAGCATTAGCTAGCAGCTTACTATTGTTTGGCTGTAGTTCAGACAAAAGCTCTTCAGAAACATCAGCAAAAGAACCATCAGAAAAAAAGGTATTGATAGTAGGGACAGACACTAGTTACGTACCTTTTGAGTTTTTAGATCAAGAATCAGGTGAGTACGTTGGATTTGATATTGACTTATTGAAAGCGGTTTCAGAAGAAGCTGGATTTGAATATGAACTTAAACCGATGGATTTCACAGGTATTATTCCCGCACTTCAAACGAAAAATTTAGACTTAGCTATCGCTGGAATTACTATAAAACCAGAACGTGAAGCGATTATTGACTTCAGCGCACCGTATTATGATGCGGGAACTGCTATTCTTGTCAGAGAAGATGAAACCGAAATACAAAGTGTAGCCGATTTAAAAGGTAAAGTTGTTGCCACAAAACAAGGAACATCCAGCTATGATTATGCATCTGAAATTGAAGGACTAAAAGACTTAGTACCCTTCCCCAACATAGACCAAGCCTATATGGAACTTGAAAAAGGTTCTGCAGATGCTGTCATTTTCGATTTACCAAACATTCAATATTACATTAAAACGAATGGACAAGGTAAAGTGAAAACAATAGGTGATTTACTTGAAGGTCAATCATTCGGAATTGCAATGCCTAAAGGCAGTGAACTAAAGGAAGATGTTGATAACGCTTTAACAACATTGATGGAAAATGGAAAGTATGAAGAATTGTATAAAGAATGGTTTGGAGAAGCACTACCTAAAAAATAAGATCGACCAACAGAGAGTATATAGTTATTTCTACATTACGTTTATACAAAGTTAGTTGAAAGGAGTGATAGTTTATGAATACTGGTTTCACACTGGACTGGTCATTTGCAATTGAAGCTTTGCCTTTTTTACTTAAAGGAATGAAATATACCGTCCTCATTGCAATTGTCGGTATTTTGATTGGTTTCATCATTGGTATAGTCGTTGGATTAGGGAGGCTTTCCAAAAGTAAAATCCTCTTTAGTTTATCCACTGTCTATGTAGAAATTATACGTGGAACCCCAATCATGGTTCAGGCACTTTATATTTATTTTGCATTACCGTTGATGTTGGGCATTAAAATTGACCCACTTGTAGCTGGTGTCGTAACTATCGCACTGAACGCAGGTGCATATATTGCAGAAATAGTTCGTGGAGCAGTTGAAGGTGTAGATAATGGACAAATAGAAGCTGGAAGATCCCTTGGTCTTACAAAACTTCAAACTTTATACCGGATTACATGGCCACAGGCATTTAGACGAATGATTCCGCCATTAGGCAATCAGTTCATCATTAGTCTCAAAGATACATCTTTACTAACAGTAATTGGAGTAGGTGAACTTACGCGTCAGGGAACGATTGTAGTTTCTTCTAACTTCCGTGCCGTTGAAGTGTATACTGCAGTTGCAGTTTTATACTTAGTGCTCACTCTCTCCATTTCAATAGGTTTACGTTTTGTTGAAAGGAGGTTGCATGTTAAATGATACAAGTGAATGATTTACATAAATACTACGGTGAATTAGAAGTATTGAAGGGTATTTCATGCGATATTAAACCTAAAGAGGTAATTTCAATAATCGGACCATCCGGCTCTGGAAAAAGTACTTTTCTTCGTTGTTTGAATTTATTAGAGGAAGTTACATCAGGTGAAATTCTGATCGAAGAGGTTTCCCTAACTGATAAAAAAACAAATATTAATAAAATACGCAGTGAGGTGGGCATGGTGTTTCAACAATTCAACCTCTTCCCCCACATGACCGTTATTGAAAATATCATATTAGCTCCCATGATCGTTAGTAAAAAAAACAAGGCAGATGCCCATGAAAATGCTATAAAACTACTTGAAAAAGTGGGTCTTGCCGACAAAGCAAATGTATACCCTGAGAAACTTTCCGGTGGTCAAAAACAGCGTGTCGCGATTGCACGCAGTCTTGCAATGAATCCGAAAATCATGTTGTTCGATGAACCGACTTCAGCCTTAGATCCTGAATTGGTAGGCGAAGTATTAGAAGTGATGAAAGATCTAGCTAAAAGTGGAATGACTATGGTGGTTGTAACACATGAAATGGATTTTGCCCGTGACGTATGTGATCGTGTTATATTCTTCGACCAGGGTATCATTATGGAGCAAGGTCCTCCTGAAAAGATATTCACTAATCCTGAAAATGAACGAACAAAATCTTTTTTACGTAAAGTGTTATAACATAATAGAAAAAGGAAGTGTTTGGATTGGTTAAAGTGGCTGCCCTGCAAATGCATTCAAAGCCCAATCTTAGGGAGGAAAATATAACTCAAGCAATGGCTATGATTTCCGAAGCTGCAAGCCAAGGAGCAAAGCTCATTGTATTGCCCGAACTATGGATAAGCGGCTATTATTTATCAACAGAAGAATTTACTGCTTTTGCTGAAACACCTCAAGGTAAGACAATATCTCTTTTCCAGGAAGCGGCAGCAGAACATAACATCTTACTCGTCGTTCCATTCGTGGAAAAAGAAGGCGGTAATATTTACATTTCCACCGCTGTAATTGAGAATACAGGCGAATTATTAACCACCTACAGGAAGTCCTTCCTCTGGGGAAGAGAAAAGAACCATTTCGCAGCAGGTGAACGAAAATACAATGTTATTCACACATCTATTGGCAATATCGGTATTCTAATCTGCGCAGATATTGAGTTCCCTGAGCCAAGTCGGATTTTAGCTTTACAAGGAACACAACTTATTATTTGCCCTTCTGTCTGGAGTATTCCAGCGCAATCTAGATGGGATATCCAATTACCAGCTCGTGCATTAGATAACACAGTGTTTGTACTTGGTGTAAATACAGTCCACGAAGGTAGCTGTGGTAAAAGTAAGCTCGTCGCACCAAATGGAGAAGTCCTAACTGAATCGCCTTCTGACGAGGAACACATCCTGATTTATGATATGGACCTTTCCCTCATCAGTCAAACGAGAAGTGTTGTCCCATATCTCGATGACTTGGATCGCAGCTTACTACCAGGCAAGGATCCAATCGTTAATTACTAAAATACAGCTCAAGGATTTGAACGAGTATGAACAAAACAAATGTTTTTCAACATGTCGCTGAAAATATTACTCAATTAAGCAAATCGCATAGAAAAATTGCGAACTATATATTAAAAAACGTTAATACTGTACCCTTTTTCAATGTAGCAGAATTGGCTGCAAAAGCTAGCGTAAGTGAAGCTACCGTTGTGAGGTTTGCCACAGCACTGGACTACTCAGGCTATCCGGAATTGCAAAAGCAAATGCAAAACTCCGTCAAGGAACAACTAACTACAACCGAACGGCTTAAGATGTCTTCCAATGTGTATGACGATAAAGAGCAGGCAATCTATGACATTTTCAATGATGATATTAATAATATAAGGGCGTCTCTAGAGTCTTTGGATATTAAATCCTTTCATAAAGCTGCCGATCTTCTTCTTAATGCAAATAAAATCTATATTTCTGCAAATAGAAGTACGGCTTCACTTGGAATATTCTTGCACTATTATTTAAATATCATTCTGGATAACTCTGAAATACTGGGTTCGTTTGAAATTATTCCTGAACAACTTCATTCACTCACTAGCAAAGATGTTGTGGTCGGGATAAGTTTTTCACGTTATTCCAGCAGTACAATTAACACTATTGCGTTTGCAAAAGAGATGGGAGCCAGTACTATTGCGATTACTGATAACTTGTTGTCTCCCCTTCTGCCCTATTCGGATATTACATTGACTGCTTCCAGTGATATGCCATCGTTCATCGATTCTTTCACAGCACCTTTAAGCTTGATTAATGCTCTAATTGTCTATTTAGGTAAAGAACGTGAAGAGAATGTTGAACAACGGCTCAATCAAATGGAAGACATATGGGGTAAGTTCGGAGTCTTTTATAAAAGAGATTTGTCGAATGATTAACATGAGCGCAGGAATAAACAAGAACGTACAAAGGTTTGGTGTACAGGCATCTTGAAACTACTTAATTACTTAGTGCGAATGTACAAATTCTTAGTAAAGCAAAAAGAGTCTTCTGATGATGAGTTTCTCAGTCATCAGAAGACTTTTCTTTTTGCAACTCATTAAGTGCATACATGAGCCATTTCGTTTCCATAAGCTCAGGTATAGGGCCTTTGCAAATAATGCGCTGAATATGTTTATATTACTTAAATAACTGCCATTTACGATGTTTATGAGTATCATAAACATTATTTTATTTGCTTTGCTCTTCATTACGAATACAGAGACAGTTACATTTGTATTGGCAATACTGAGCAAAAATGGAGACTTGTATCCCGACAAAAAAGTTAAAGCAACGTGGGGAATTTATATGGCCATAGTGATAAGTCTTCTACTAGTAACAGGCGATTTGTCCATTATTCTAACGTTGGCGATCATCACCTTGTTCCCACTAACTATATGTGGCAACATGGTACCTACTTTTGCCGCCAGTATCGACAAACCTTCCAAGTAGACTAGCAATCAAAAAAACCCATGTCCATGAAGACATAGGCTGCACATAATTTAGTTTATTTACCCATCTTAGAAACGAATGTCTGCAAAACCTGTGAAGTCTACGTCTACAGGAATAGAATCCTCCACCATCAAGTCACGTAATGCAGTTAATGTAATGGATACATCAACATCTAATAGCTCTTCATCGTCATAGTCAGCTTTTAAAGAAGGGACATTCCTAACAACATATAAACTATCCTCAATTTGCCAATGAATGTCTTTCTTTAGCAAAGTTGTTTCCCGGTCCATTGACTGAACCTCCCTGTTTATGATTAGCATGTGAAGTCTCCCCTTTCATTAAAACTGCCCTTACGTCTATGATTTTAATCATCTACAATTACTTATCCAGCAATTCTTGGTTCATTTAACTTACTTCTTATTTTGTTTTTGCACTATTTTACGTCGAAGTTCAGCCATTTGATCTGTTTAATTTTCATCCTGGCAAAGACTTTGAGTAAGGGATAATAGATATCTTCTTCCGCGTACAAATCTAAAGCTGATTGGCAGTACAATCGTGCGTTTCCTTCGTGCCGTTAATGGGTATGCTAGTGAACTATGCCCTATAAACTGGGCTTTCAAAACATTGTCTGTGTCCGTTAGCCATTGAATGGTCTCTATTACTTTGGGCAATTTGTTAGAACCTGTCTTTTCTAGCATTCTTTCATGAGAATGCATTGTGATTACTACTTTTCTATGCTTATAAATTCATCGGCAGTTTTGCCAAAGATAATCCTAGCTTTAAATAGTAATACCCTGCTCATCTGTGTAGTTGTAAGATCAGATAGATCAATGCCTACACGATCTTCTTTCATCAACTTATATCTAGTACATACAGAAGCTATCTCATTAATCTCCACTATTTGATGATTTTCAAGTGAGAGTATCTAAAAAACTCTATACTATTAGAAAGAACTACTAGGCTCAGAAAATGCCAGTACTTGCGATACATCCTTACCGGTTACCCGGTAATCAGATCTCTCATGTTCATGCGCATACTTCTTGAACTACTCCATTCAATCCAGTTCCATACTATAGTTCCTGTCACTCGTATCCCGATTAATCAAATACGTCGCAGACTGCGGACTCTCACATACCATCAGTGACTCTGTCCTTCTGTCCATTGCGTGCTTCAGCCTGCAAGCCCGTACGTATTTGCCTTCAAAATTTGTATACGAAATGTTTGCAATAAAGTATTCACCATTATCGAACATAACACGTGTTTGTTTTTTATTCAGACGATGATAGCTGTGGATTCGTTGCAATGCAAACCATGCGCAATCTGGTCGAGACGGTGAGTAAAGGGGAAACCAATACATATTCAGCTTCTCACTGACTATAACGGGTATCATGGCGAATCTTCCGCCTAAAATGACACGTGATCCATCCCACGCACCGCGCAAACTGGATCCATGGTAACGAATGTTTTGGTCCACTAAATCTGTTGGCTTGAAATCAACCTGTATCAACTCTTTGTTTTCCATCACCACTGACTGCAGTTTACCTACCTCATTGTACATAGGATAAATCATGCATGTTGCTTTTGTCATCATAAAGTTCGTTTCGACTTTCATTGTGTTGCCTCCTTTTTTCTTAATTGCTTTTGTAATCAATAAAAAAAGAGTATACTATCTATAGATTGGTAGCATACTCCAATCGGTAATCCCCGAGTGAGTCTGAGGAGACTAGCTAACACTCGGGGATTTTTTCCTGCCAGTACCTACTCACCTCCTTCAAGGCGCAACCAGTTAATCAATGCCTGATTGTTTTTCTTATTGTGTGTAAGATAATAAAATTTGTCCTTACCTCTCACATCGCCATCGAATTTCTTCCAAATATCTTGCTTTGGTGACCAGTTTACATGGGACAGCTTTCGCATACGCTCCTGAATCGTTTGCTGTTTCACTGCGTACGTTTCGTTTTCCACTCCACTGTAGGCATACTGAGTTATTGCTGACAATACTGAATAGCTTGCCAACATAGATACCGTATAGTCTCCTATCGTTTTCGCATCTTGCAAATTGAACAATTCGTCAAACCATGTCATCAGTAGTTCGTAAGTTTCTTCCACTTCTCCTGTATTCTCACTGTGCATCGCAATCTTTCCGCTCACTACTTTACCTGTCATAAAATAGCCAACCAATCGTCTCAATTGCGACAACGAAACCAAATTCGTATTACGCGGTCTCATGACGGCAGCCTTCTCCAGCTCCACTCCCGCTTTTCGAAGCAACTGATGGCTCTTAAGTAGCCTATTCGTAAGCGAGTTCACTTCATTACGTGAGTCATAAGAAATCCGCTTAGACAAAGACACCTTTTTTCCTTTTGTGTTGAGATCTATGTATAGTTGATCCATTTCTTTTGGCGACAGCCCTTCAAACACTTGCACTGCTACTTCGATTTGATTCAGCATATAATGTAACGTAAAACCTTTCTTCTGCTCCGCTACATCATCACTACTCGTCATGCGAGAGACTGCCGATTCAAGTTGTGTTAGCGCCTTCATACGCTGCGAACCATCTATTACGATCAATGAATCGGGTCGGCCGTCCGCAAGACTTCCAGATTCGATTGCCGCAACGATAGGTGGTAGATAAATTTGTTCTTGAATGACATTGTCAAGTATATACCGTCGAATCATCCGAGCCTGCCCCGCATTGACTTCCCTAAGTACCAAACGTTGATCGTCCAGCATTTTCGTCAACTCTTTCACCGTATAGATCACCATGGTCTGTCTTTTGGAAAATATCTCATTAACGATCATTCAAACGCTCCCTTTCCTCACGAATGATCAGTAAAAACTCTAACATCGTCCGCTTAACGGCTGTAGAATTCGAATGATTCCGCACTTGTTTGGATTGCTTATTGTACATATGATCAAAAACCGGATCATCATGTTTCCACGTGCATCTCTTCTTCAACAGTTGCAGTTGCTGAATAGCTTCCATATGCGTCAACGACTGCTCCCGCGTTAGCGTATAGACTGTATAAGCAAGCGCTACTTGAACGCCCGTCACGCCACAAGCATAGTTCTTTCGATCCGTCATGCGTTTAGGAAACAGTTGCAACCAAGAGGAAAAGAATGCTTCTGCAATAGCTGGTACATCACTTGCTTTACAACCTTTGTAATATGGATTACCTGTTTTCACCGTTAAGCATCCTTCAAATAACGCAAGTAGACATTTCTTCATCGTGATCAATGACGTAATAGACGTGTTCGATTCCGTGAGCCGCGAACGCACTTGGTCAATATCTAGCCGCGTCTTCATTTGCTGTGCTATAGTACGCGTCAGCTCAGTATAAGCGTCTCGTTGATCATACAATAACATGAATCCTGGATGCGCTTCTCGTCGTTCGGTATTATAATCCGTAAACAACTGCCGTTCTTCCTGCTGATTCAAATCCAAATAGACTTGCATCGATACAGGATAACCCGCTAATATTTGAATAAACTTCCGCGACTCCTCCGCTTCCGCCTGATTCCCCGTCTCTTCCGCTGCTTCCTTCTTCGATTTCAACTGACTTATAGCAGAAGCAATCGCTGACATGCGATGTTGTGCGTCAAGGACATAAATACTACATCCCGGTTTCAACACGAAGCCACCGTCTATTTCTTGTATATTTCCTCGACTAGAGAACACGAAAGGTGAAAAGTAAAACGGCTCCCCATTTTTCAGACTATCCAGTATGAAATCCCGAATATCTTTACGCTTCCGGGGGTCCAACTGCCTTTGCACTTCATGGTCAATCTCGAACATCGCCTCCAGCATGGAAAAGTGTATTTGAGTGCAAAGAACTTCTTTTCCGAACTGTTTATAACTACTACCACTCATCCTTGTGGTAAGTCCCGCATCCAACATGAGTCTTCCTCCCCGTGCCATTTTGATTAGTATAGCGCAAGAATAATACTTCGTCCACAGAATCTTCTAACTAGTGGTTTATTTTAATACGAAATTTATTTTTACTACACATTTTTCTTAGCTCTTGACGGAAAATGGATATCGTGATAATTGGTGTTTTCTTGACAAAAAACACTCCACTTCACAGATTTAATCTGTAGAGTGGAGTGTTGCGATTTGGTACATCGTTATATTTTACATTCAATAAAAGCACATACTAATGAACTACAGAATTATGCGGGAACCTGGTACCCTGTCATTTGGTTAGTCTTCTAATAGCTCAGCATCTTCTTTCGTTTATCGCTGCGTTAATTACTCGCGCTATATAGCTCTGTTGATCACATACTCTTACTATGCCTTCATAGTAATGAGCAGTTGTATCGATTTCTAAGATGACACGCGTTAATCGATACGCTTCAAATGTCTGATCAATTTCCCTCATTAACACCTGAAACCCCGTTTAGGATCTGTCAGATTCAAAGGTCCACTTACAGTATCTCCAAAGTTTGTAAAGATCATTGCAGTGATAGAGATTTTAGTGTCATCGAGTTGAAAATGTAGGAATAGCTAAAATAGTCATCAGATCGTTTTGTACGATGGAATAACTTTTTTATCAGGTACTAGTTATCTGAGTAGTGTCCCAATTGTATAATGCACATCTATACGCTTTTCTGGTACGATAAAGATACAAATGGAGGGAGATTTGATGAAGTGTGAAATATGCAGTACTGATACAGTGCGCGTGCGGCTCGGCAATCAGTCACTTTGTATGGATTGCCATAATACAGTGATGGCGGCAGAGTTAGGAATAGAACTTACCGGATTGTCCAAAAATTCGTCGCGAATGAAGTAAAACGTATTTTCGAAGTGGAGCGGCAGATCACGGGAACAGCGATTTTGCTGGCTGCGCGTGACCGTTGGGAGCAAGGATACGAATTTGCTGTGGATCGGAAACTGGATGTCGATCAGCATAATCTGTTCAAACAACTGATAGAAAAAACAACTCGCGGCCTGTCGGAGACTTATCTGAAAAAGGGAGAATTTCCATCGGGTGAATCCTATACATATGTAAAACAACACCACCTAAAAGGCGTACTTACCTACGATTCAGTCAACCCCGAAGCACCACTTGTAATCATCGACGGTAAGCCGTATAAGTGGAATGAGGTTGGCCATCTCTTGCAAGCCTTCGAAGGATTTCAGATGAAGGACTAGGCCGATGAGTTGGAGTGAATGTTGGAATGTTTATTTAGTGATCCGTTTTGCATCGAACCGTATGCTTTCAACCGGACAGATAGGCTGCATCAAAAAAGGAACCTTCCGATCGACTTCTCGATCAAAAGATTCTTTTATTGTACGCTGTATTTTGCAAAAACGTTATATAGAAGTTTGCAATTACAATTACACAATGTTGCAATTTGACATAGAGCCCTTGTGAAGGCTATCATGCCCACCACTCCAAGTAAAGATGCAACTCTGGATTAGGTTGCAATACTATGTACTTTCCTTCTGCACTAAACATACGCAATTTAATTGCTTGAATTGTGCATTAGTTACATAATGCACAGGTACTCGCATTTAAAACAAAACTACTCGAAAGTTGGTACGTGCCTACGATTCAAGCAACAGTGAAGTCACCTCTCGTAATCATCGACAATAAGCCGTATAAATGGTATGAGGTAGGTAGTCACTTGCAAGCTTTCGAAAGATTCCAAATGAAGATGGTGATGAGGAACTTGGCCGATTAGCTGAATAGATAGCCTGCATCAAAGAAGTATCTTCCAATCGGTTTCTAGTTCAAAAGACTCTTTTGTTGTTTGATGTCAAATTAACATAATAGAGTCTAAGTTGTGTAATACACAGATAAGCACTTTTGATGAATTATGGTATAACTGTTTAGGCAACTGGTATCTACTTTTCAAATAGTGTACGAACTGTGCGGTTTTCTATATGTTCCAATTCTGCTTTATAAATAGGAAATCTCTTCGGCCTCTTTATTTTCTTTAATGAATTTTCTAAAATATGTTTAAGAATAAAAATTATAATTAATGGGAGTATGATTTGTTTGCTGACTTGTGTTAATAAAGTTGCTAAGTCTCCCCTAATCATATAAATAAATATTGGCAGACTAGCAATATAAATAGTTAACCAAATAATATTGCCGCTTGATTTTAAATAAACAAACTTTAATATCATCGCTAAAAAAGAAAACACCAAGATTACTCCGAATGTCCCGAAATTTATATAACCTTCACCAACTATAGTAAAACCATTCCCCCCTCCACGAGCAATCAATTCGGGAAAGAATGTATTGTTATACCATGCTCCTGGAGAAACCCCTATTCCAAGAACAACCTGTAAATCCCACAAGAATGTCTTCCCATAGAATGGTTCCCATAAATTTGGCTGATTTAACAGTTCGCTTATATTTTTCGATGCAGCACTAAATTCAGAAGTTAAAATATCTACAACCAATGACTTCCTCTCTTCAGCAACAACTGCTTCTTTAACTGCAAAATTTTTAAAACCACCTAGAAACGGAACTAAATACAATCCTAATATACCTATAATCATTAATTTTCTACGTGAGATTCGTTTATATAGAATATGAGTTAAGAACAATATACACAATAAAACTTTTAGCACCAAATCCCTTTCACCTAACACCAAAAGGGCAATTATAGTGTAACCTATTGTAAATGCAATCAACATTTTAGGCATTTCTTTCTTCACTATAAAATTATATGAAAGTAGAAGAATAAAACATAAAATGAAAATCGGAAAAAACAAAGTTAAATTTTTTAAGAATGATTGATCCAATGAAATAGCATATTTTGACGTTAGTCCCCTACTATAAACACTGAAAATGTAAATGGCCGTTAATGCAAATGAGACTATATATAATGGAAAAGCTATAATCTTAATATTAGTTATAGATTGATCGTCATAACAAACTATTCTATTTTTCGGCTTTCCAAATACTAAAATAAAAGTTAATAATGCAATCCACTCTAGAAACAAAGTTTCTTTTAAAAAGTTAGTGGGTGGGTATTCGCCTAACTCGACTAATACTGGATATGCAATCGAATACAAAAAGAAGATTGATGGGAACCAAGTTAATGGGTGGATTAAATTTAGATTCGCCCTATATATAGCCACAATTACTAGTATTGCTAAGGCGCTTACACCACCCCAAACATCATGTCCAAATATAAAGGATATAAGAGATATAACAACTCCAAAACATATTAAAGTGATTTCTAAAAATAATCCATTCTTTGGTGTTTTCACACTTCGAAACCTCCTATGATTTATTACCATATAGATATAAATGAGTGTTGATGATTTTAAGGTTTAACTTTATCTGTCTAAGTATTAATCAACTATAATTTCCTCAACACTTTTAAATTCACCCGCAGATTACTCACTACTTCATCTAGTCTTATAACCCCAAAAAAGACTTTTCAAATAAGTTGATATAGTATTTAACATCTTTTCGTATCTATTAACAATAAAATCAAGGTAACTCTTCATAGAATTTCCGCTTGATTTTTAAAATTACCTCTTTTTTGTTTGACGATAAGTAGCGAAATAATCAATGTGAAGCGAAATGAAAATATAATTTCCATAATCCGCATTCTCCGTTAGACTGGTAATTGTTTCATCAGGTTTATGGTTGGATATTGCTACTTCCAACCTGTCTGAAGAACATCAAATACTTCATTGTTAACTGGCGTCAATATAGCATATGAAGAAGAAATTTGGAAATCTTCTTATACGATCTTTGTAGACCAGTATGCTTCTTCCTTTTTAATCCCAAGTAAATGCCTCCCAAAACATATTGTCTGGGAGGATTATCTCACGAATCTTATTCTATTAATATGTGTTTACTATTTGACGCTTACCTAGATATTATTGTCAGTGATTTAACATACGTTCGAGTCATTGGAAGTTGGAAATACATATGCTTATATGTCAATCTTTTCAATAGTGAAAACATCGGCTACAGTGCAGATTCCCAAAAGACAGCTGGGTTAATCTTTAAGGATTTATTTCCATATAACTCAGCTTGAATCGTATCCTTTTACCTCATACAGAACCTCAGCTGAGAATATAAAAATCTCTTAATTGACGAAACTTTAGAAGCTTTTGGGATTGGTTGATCGCTCAATATGAAAGGTTTTTCATACGATATGCTTGGCAGAAAGGATGTTTAATATAGTTGAGGCAGAGTCTAATAAGCAAATAACCTTTACTTCTATTAACCAGCTAGAGTGTGAACTACAGAGTTATGTAAATTGGTTCGGTCAAGTTCGAATACACAGAACGCTGGATTATTAAATACCAATGCAATGTAGATTAGGAACTTCATAAAATCTGTCCGATTTAGTGTTGTTAATACATATCAGTAATTGATATGAAGAAGATAAGAGAGAACTAATAAATTTATCTGTAATAGATAGAGTATACAATTAATTCCGGTAATATTACATATCTTACGAATAAAAAAACAACAAATATTATTTAAAAAGTCTTATATTTGTAAATAATGTCGGAGATAGTGAATGAAGATATCATCCAAATCATAAATATAGCAATCCTAGTGAAATTTAATGCTACGATATTAACTATACCTTTTACGTTTTCACTCTTGGCATATTTCATTTAACATACTCCTAAATAAATTTCTTAAAACCTATCTTTCATTAACATATTTAATCGAATACAAACAAAGACAATTCTTAAAATTAGTTGCAAAGTATTAGTAATAATAACTGTAATGGCTGCCCCCTCAATACCATATGAGCTTATGAAGAAATAACCAAGCATAAGATTCATTATTAAAATGACTATTGAAATTTTAGGTTGAATACTGATATATTTCATTGTTAAAAGAGCAGTGTCATAATTCCAGCTGATAAAGTTTATAGCCAAAGCAAAACTCATTAATATCAATATATGATTATAATTAGCATATTCCATACCATAAAAGATTCTTAAAAATGTTTCTCCAAAAAAGTAACTGCTTAGAATTAAAAATACCCCTATTACTAAGGAGAAACCTGTTAACTTAACAAAAATGATTTCTTTAAAAGAATCATAGTCTTTCGAATTTATTTTTTTACTTAACACCGGAAGAAAGTTTTGGGATACAGCATTAATCAACATATTACCGATTACTACAATATAAACTATTGCAGAAAAGTAGCCCAATATCTCCGGTGATTCAAAGTGTTCTATTAAATATTGAGGATATGAGGTATTAAAGGATGTCATCATTTGCACAAAACCTAATGGTAAACCTGCCAATATTACCAGTTTGACATATTTAAAATCAAATTTTATTTTATCACTTTGTAAAGTATATCTTTTATTTATTTCTCTAATTTCTACAAAATATAAAATTAACATTTGTGTTATTAATTGAATTGAAATTGATATTACTAGACTTTTTGTAAATAAAATAGCTAATAGGAAAAATATAAATGTTAACAAGTGTTTAATTATCATTAATCTTCCTATAAGTTTCATATCTTCATTTTTGTGTGGAATCGCATAGTAGATATCAGATTGCAAATCAAAAACTTTCATCAAACCAATTAACATTATTATAATGAGATATTCTTGATACATAACTATTGCAATAATAGCCAGACAGATAACGGTAATTATACTAATTAAATTTCGAGAAAAAATGTAGTTACTAAATCCTTTTTCATCATCAGTTATGTATAAAGATCTTAATTTCATATTAGCTAAAAGTGTTACGGGAGCACCAATTGCAAATGCAAGTGCATATACCCCTACATCCCCTGCATTAAGAGTTTTTGCTATAACTACTACAGAAAGCCACTTTGTTAAAGAAACGAATAAATTCGCTCCAAAAACCCAAGATATATTTCGAATTAGATTCATGGTTTTTCTTTCTTTCTATATAAATTTAAAAAGATAGTAAAGTGATCAAAGAAGTTTTACTTAATACACTTGTATCTATATTTTTAGTTGAAACTAAAGGTGAACTAACAGCAGGGTAATATTAAATATATTATATAAATGAATAAACAGAAAATAAGTTTTTTGTAGAACAAAGTTACCATAATAAATTCACAATAAAAAGACATTGGGAATCAATCAACAACAGACATTGTCACTGTCTGTAAAAAGTAGAGAAAACTACCAATACCCTCATAACCACAGGATTAACGGCGTTTTCAGATTATGAAAAACACAATCGTATAGATCTCAACTTGGGCAATTCAATGAATGATTTGTATCGCACACTAGAATCGTTTTTGTAGAATATATTTCAAGATATGTTTAATACAAATAAAATCATTGCCTTATTTAAGAGGTGTGCGGACTTCTTCATGCACCGCAAATGACTTACAACATGAAGGATCGATGCTAAAACCAATCAAAGAATTCAATACAAGTATACTAGGAGAACGCAACGACTACCTTTGTTTAGATTCGAGTTCTATTCCTATTCCTCCTGAAATAGTATAAAAGTAAGGTAGCTTATTAAAAGTGTTACATTAATTAAAATCTAATTTCTTCATATCAACATAAACTTTTATAATATTTTATTCGTTCGAAAGTTATTATTCCATCAATTTCATCACGTTTTAAGATTCTTAAGATAACTCTTTTGCCGGTACCCCTGCAACCTTACTATTTGCAGAAACATCTTTAGTTACAATAGCTCCTGCTGCTACTACTACTCCATTTTCTACATTGACTCCCGATGTGATTACAACATGTCCTCCACACCACGTGCCACTACCGATTTTTATAGGCTTACTAATTCCTTTATTGGTTGCTATGCCATTTTCAAATATATGATTACTACTTGCAATTACAGACATCGGACCTATAATCACATTATCACCAAATACTATTTCTCCTTTTGCCTGTACGTAACAAAAGTGAGAAATATAACAGTCATTACCTATCCTTAGTTTACCAGGATTATTAATAATAACATTTTTCCCAACCTGAAGTCTTTTTCCGCTTTCACCTAAAAATGGACTGATTAGACTACCCCTAATTCTATTAGTCACAATGTGATTTGGAAGTAAAGCAGTTAGCAAATTTATCATATGGATAGGTATATCTCTGCCTAGAAAACTTATTAAATATCTAATGTGTTTCACTGTTCCATTACCTCATTTTATGTTTATAGATTCTTCAATAAACTTATTAAAAAAGTTTATTCTTCGATCATACAATACAGATTTCAGATACTCTTTTGAATTACTATGATTTTTTATTGACTGTTCTAGCATGGCTTTAGTAGTAGTCTTTTTGATTAATGCGCAAATACTTTCAGAGTTGCCTTTTTCAAATACAAATTCATTTTCTATTAATTCTGGAATACCTCCAGCGTCAGAACCCATAATTGGACAGCCTCTACTCATAGCCTCTATCACAGCTCTAGGTAATCCTTCCGTTAAGCTTGGTTGAATATAAATATCAATATTATCCAACCATGAAAATACTTCATCATGGTTTAACCTACCTAGAAACTTAACTTCATCACTCACACCATAACTTTTTGCAATAGCTTTACAATATTCCTGATTTCCGCTACCTACTAATTGATATTCAATGGCATAACCTTGGGATTTAAGACTTGATATAGCTTTAATTACATCTTGTTGTCCCTTATAAATATTTAGAGTGGAACAAGTACCAATCACCAATTTCTTTTCAAAACTTGTATTCCTGATCTTTTCTAAGCGTTTATTTAATGAATTGCTTACACTATGTAAGGTTACATTAGAACAAGCAATACTTTGTCCATTCGTGGGATAGGCTGCCTGTAGAGTCTTTTCTGTTACATATACAACATATGGTGCACCTAATATTGCTTTTTTACACAAAGTAGACATTATTGGGGCAATCATTTTCTTTGTCCCGCCCTGGCTCCACAAACTATCCCAAGCGTTTCCAACAACTTCAATTAAGTATGGTTTCTTTAACTTTTTAGCACTTCGTAACGTATATAATCCCAAAACACTAGGTAACCTAATTATTATATAATCACTATTAGAGATGCTTTCATTGATTTTTTTTCTTATATCGGATGATTTAAGTTCACTAAAACTTTTTAAGTTTTGAAACTGAACTTCACTCTTAACTATCGTGGCTTTCTTTGATTCTTCTGTAGATATCAAAACATCTCGCCCAACTATCCCTAGTTCATCGAATATCATTAAATACCTATTGAAAAATTCCTCATCAAATCCATAAGAATAATAATTTATTCCATCCTTGTAAGGAAATTTATGATCATGTACAAATAAGGCTTTCATAATTATAGATTCTCCTTATACCACTCGATCGCAGCTTGAATTCCTCTTTCGAAGTTCCAGTCAGGCTCGTAACCTAGCATTTCTCCAGCTTTACTAATATCAGCATTACTGTGTTTAATATCCCCAATACGATTGGGTCCAAAGTTTGGCTGGATATCCTTACCTAGTGTATTACTTAAATGCTTATATATATCAATCAAAAATTCCCGTCCTCCGCAAGCTATATTATAGGCTTCGCCTGCCGATTTACTAGGTGCTTCACAAGCCTTCAAGTTAGCTTCTATAACATTTTCTATATAAGTAAAATCACGACTTTGTTTTCCATCCCCATTTATTGTAGGTTGTTCATTGTCAAGTAGTTGTTTAATGAACTTTGGAATAACTGCAGCGTAAGACCCATCAGGATTCTGTCGTCTACCGTACACATTAAAATAGCGTAATCCATATGTATCTAGTCCATAAAGTTTGCTATAAAGTCTTCCGTACTCTTCATTTACTTTCTTAGTCAAAGAATATGGCGATAACACACTTCCTTCTCTTCCTTCTATCTTTGGAAGATTAGGATCATCCCCATACACAGAAGAACTAGAAGCATAAACAAACTTTTTCACTCCATTTTGTCTAGCAGCTTCCATCATATTTAGGGTCCCTTTGATGTTTACTTCTTCATAAAACTGAGGCATCTTAATACTTCTTGGAACGCTTCCCCAAGCCGCTTGATTTAAAACATAATCTACTCCATTACAAGCCCTCATACATGTTTCGAAATTACGAATATCACCTTCAATAAACTCGTAATTCGAGTCATCTAAAAACTCTTCCACATTATCTTTTTTACCAGTTGAAAAATCATCTAATCCTCTAACTTGATATCCTAACCTAAGTATAGCTTCCACTAAATTAGAACCGATAAATCCTGCCGATCCTGTTACTAAAAACTTACTTCCTTTTGGGAATTTTACATCTTCATAGCCCATTCTTACAGCCCCCAATAATTAAACCCTGAAGTCTTTGCTTGCTCTCTATCAAAAATGCCCTTTAAATCTGCTAATACAAGCTCTACAGGCTCTTTACACATATATTTAACATCTTCTAATGAAATACTTTTAAATTCTTCATGCGTTACTGCAAAAATAACTGCATCCATATCTTTAACCTCTTCAGATTGGGAAAGCTTAATATCGTACATCGCGTTTAAATCTTCTTCATCTGCTACGGGGTCGACAACCTTAACTTCAATACCATACTCTTGGAGTTCCTTGATTACATCAACCACTTTAGTATTTCTAACATCCGGACAGTTTTCTTTAAAGGTAATACCAAAAACAGCAACTTTCGCCCCATTTATTTGCTTATTAGCTTTAATCATTTTCTTAACTATATTCTCAGCAACATATTTTCCCATATTATCATTTATCTTTCTGCCAGAAAGAATAATTTGGGAATGATAACCCATCTGCTCCGCTTTATAAGTTAAATAATACGGATCGACACCTATACAATGCCCTCCTACTAGCCCCGGAGAGAAGTTAAGGAAATTCCACTTTGTACTTGCAGCTTCAAGTACGGCTTTTGTATCTATTTCTAGTTTATTAAAAATAATAGAAAGCTCATTCATAAATGCAATATTGATATCTCGTTGAGAATTTTCAATGACTTTTGCCGCTTCAGCTACTTTAATACTTGCCGCTTTAAATACACCTGCACCAACTACAAGCTCATAAACCTTTGCAATTACATCTAATACTTCTTCATCTTGGCCTGCAACTACTTTAATAATATTTTCTAGCGTATGTACTTTGTCACCTGGATTGATTCTTTCAGGTGAATACCCTACTTTGAAATCTAGTCCGCACTTTAAACCAGACTCTTTTTCTAAGATTGGAACACATATATCTTCTGTAACGCCAGGGTATACTGTAGATTCAAAAACTACCACTGATCCTTTTGTTAAGTTTTTACCTAGTTTAGTACTTGCTGATTTTAAGGGTGTTAAATCAGGTGTACGGTCTTCTCTAACTGGTGTTGGTACAGCCACTATATGAAACTTGGCATTCTTTAAGTCTTCTTCTTTAGAGGTAAAGTTGATTGAAGTATTTTTAATTACATCATTTCCAACTTCTTTTGTAGGATCTATACCACTTTTATAGAGCTCTATTTTTTCTTGGCTAATATCAAAACCAATTACATTTACTTTTTTAGCAAAAGCTACTGCAACTGGCATTCCTACATAACCTAGTCCAACTACGGAAATTTTTTCTTCTCCACAAACTATTTTTTCATAAATATCCAATTACTTCGCCTCAATTTAATTCATATTTTATAATTCCATTGCGTTTAAAATAATTTCGTTGATTTTTTTTACATCATACTTTTCTAGCGCTCTTTTATATCCTTGTTCAGCCATTTTCAATGTTATTTCGGGATTATCATACATATATATCATTTTTTCAGCTAATACTTCTGAGTTCTTAACTGGAACAAGGAATCCTGTTTCACCATCTTTAACTGTTTGTCTACAACCCGAAACATCTGTAGCAATTGTCGCTCTACCCATAGCCATTGCCTCCACTAAGACTCTTCCTTGACCTTCATGGTATGAAGGGAGTGTAATCACAAAGCTATCTTCGATAAAAGGCCGGACATCTTTAGTTTCACCTAAGTAATTTATAGTTCCTTTATCGATCCACTTATTTAAATCCTCATGAGTAATAGCCGTAGGGTTTTTATCAAATGGTCCTAATACATTAAACTTCATTGAGGGACGTTTTTCTTTTGCTATACTTGCCGCTTTTAGAAATTCATTTATACCTTTGTCCTTTATAAGTCTAGCAATAAACAAATATGTATCTTTATTCTTCAAAGGTCTTTTATCAAATACGTTTAAATTCACTCCAGAACTACCTATAACAACTACCTCCTGCTTATTAACAATTCTTTTGTTTTTAAATAACTCCAAATCATCTTCATTTAAAAAGAGAAGAGCTTTACATTTTTTAAAAGCAATTCTATACAGAGGAACTATTCCTTTTTGAATTATTTTTAATTTTAATGTATTACCACGAATTACAGATCCAGCACCAGTCATTAAACCATAAATATTTTCAACACCACTTACATGAGCTGCTAATGTTCCATAAATGTTAGGCTTAATAGTGTATGAAAGAAAAACATCTGGTTTTTCATTTTTAATTTTCTTCTTAATTTCATTAAATAAATATATATCTTTAATTGGATTCATACCTGTTCTATTCATAACTATTGGTACATATTTAGCACCAAGCGCTAATAACTGATTTTCTAAATCGTCATTTTCATCAGGAGCACATGCTATTACTTCATGGCCATTTTCAACCATTGATTTAATCATGTCTCCTCTAAAATTCACTAACGAAGGACCATAACTTCCTAAGATGAATACTTTCATAGCATATTGCTCCTAACTTCTAATTAGTTTCTTTGCAGGAATACCTAAATAAATTCCTGAAGCACATATACTTTTAACAACAACGGAACCAGCACCAATAATACATTCACTAGCAACACTAATATTATTACTAACAACACTACCAATACCTAACCAAGATCCTTCTCCAACTGTGACCGTGCCAGCCAAACGAGCACCCGGTGACACATGAACAAAATCCCCAATAAGGTTATCATGATCTACCGAAGCACCCGTATTGATAATGCATCCCTGACCTATCACGGTACAGCAGTTAATAATGACTCCCGCCATAACTACCGTACCAGGACCTATACTTACTTCTGATCCAATAACAGCATTCGGATGAACTAATGTGGGGATGGTAGCTCCTGCAGTTTTAAGCGTCTCAAAAATCTTTTTTCTAATTGCATTATCACCAATACCAACAAATATTTCATATTCATCAATATACCTCAACATGGCTGTTGAACTTCCTATTACATCTAATCCCATTACATTTTTAATCGTCTTATCATCTAAGAAGTCGATACTGCTCCACTTATTCATTTTGATGGCAATATCAGCGACTACTTTTCCATGTCCGCTTGCTCCGATAATAAGTAGTTTTTTACTCATAGTTGATTTCTTCCTTTTTAGCGCCCGTAAACGGCTCCATAGTAGCAGCTGTCTCTGAACTAATATCTTCTCTCACAATCACTTTCTTAATCGTCATCAAAATAATCTTCCAATCACCGATAAAACTAATATGGTCGACATACTTAACATCTAGATTAAATTTATCTTCCCAACTCAACGCATTTCTACCACTGGCTTGTGCTAATCCAGATAATCCGGGCTTTACTTCATGACGTCGTTTTTGCTGTTCATTGTATAATGGCAAATATTGAACTAGTAACGGTCGTGGTCCGATAATGGACATATCTCCTTTTACAATATTAAAAAGTCCTGGTAGTTCATCTAATGATGTAGAACGCAACAGCTTACCGAACTTTGTCAGTCTCACGTGATCAGGTAATAGATTACCTTCTGCGTCTTTTTCATCCGTCATAGTCCTGAATTTATACATCGTAAAAATCTCTTCATTAAGACCCGGTCGCTTCTGTTTAAACAACACGGGGCTACCTAGTTTTGTTCTGACTAGGATAGCTACGATCAAAAGTATAGGACTAAGAACAATAATAGCCATAAGCGAAAGAACAAAATCCATTGGTCTTTTTACAATTTTTCTATAAAAGTTATGCTTGCCGTTCTGATTGATCTTCACCACAACCCTTTAACAATACGAACCACTCTATTCAAATCATCCTGAGTCATCTTCGTATCCGATGGCAAACAAACACCATTCGCAAACAGTTCTTCTGATATTCCTTCACCCACAAAATCATACTTCTCAAAGTACGGCTGCAAATGCATAGGTTTCCATACTGGACGTGATTCAATATTTTCTTCTTCTAGTGCTTCAAATATATGTTGCGGTCTCACTTTTCCTGTTAAGATCATGGAACTTAACCAGTAGTTTGGCTCACCCCAGTTATTATCCGGCATGAAGTAGACTCCTTCTAAATCTTCTAATTCACGTTTATAAAAGTTGAAGATTTCTCTTTTCTTGTCCACTCGCTGATCTAATACTTTTAACTGTCCTCTGCCGATTCCCGCTGACACATTACTCATTCGGTAGTTGTAACCCAGTTCGCTATGTTGATAATGTCTCGCCTGATCTCTTGATTGAGTCGCCCAAAATCTGGACTTTGCGACCTTTTCCACATTATCCGAAACTAGCATACCGCCACCTGAAGTCGTAATGATTTTATTGCCGTTAAATGAAAATGCACCATAATGGCCGATTGTGCCTGTATGTTTGCCTTTATAGTATGTACCTAATGATTCTGCTGCATCTTCTATGACACGTACACCGTGTTTGTTGCAAAGTTCCATGATCTTGTCCATATCGGCCGAAAGTCCATATAAATGTACGACGATGACCGCTTTCACTTCGGGATATTGTTCAAAAGCTTTTTCTAAAGCTTTCGGACACATATTCCACGTTTCGTAATCACTGTCTATAAAGACGGGTGTCGCGTTTTGATAAATGATTGGATTCGCAGTGGCCGAAAACGTTAATGTTGGACAGAAAACAATGTCCCCTTCTCCCACTTCAGCGGCTTTCAATGCTAAGTGAATAGCAGCGGTACCTGAAGACAATGCAGCTGCATCCGTAGAACCGACTTTAGTGGCGAATTCTACTTCAAATTGATTGACGTTTTCTCCAAGTGGAGCGATCCAGTTCGTATCAAATGCTTCTTTTATGTATTCCATCTCGTACCCTTCATCACTCATATGAGGTGATGCAAGAAATACTTTTTCGCGTGTTTTCGTTGACTTCATTTTACTAACTTCCTTCCCTACCTACATTTCATAAAAGAGCCTATACCGTGGTTTGTTCACTATGCAATGGTCGTGTATGTATGTAGAGCATTACATTACACTTCTAGTAGATTGTGGCGCCTCCACAAACTTCCGATTCGCCAACCCAACCAAAGTCTCTTTCAACTCCCCATCACCCATACCAGGCAACTTATCCAACACATATAATTGCTCTGTCTCCGAAATCGGTGTAGCTTTCCCGATATAAATCTTCGGAAATACATGTTCACTCTGTCGTTCGTCTTCATTCAATAGCTCTTCATATAACTTCTCACCAGGACGAATGCCCGAGTAGTTGATTTTGATTTCATCTTCTTCATAGCCAGACAGCTTGATCAAGTTCTTCGCTAAATCGACAATCTTGACTGGTTCGCCCATATCGAGAACAAACACTTCGCCGCCTTGTGCAAGTGTTCCTGCTTGAATGACTAGGCGTGATGCTTCGGGAATCGTCATGAAGTATCTGGTCATTTCTGGATCCGTAATCGTGACAGGCCCACCTTTGGCAATTTGTTGTTTGAATAACGGCACTACGCTGCCTCGTGAACCTAAGACGTTGCCGAATCGTACAGCGGCAAATTTGGTTTCACTGTCTTTAGCTAAATTTTGTATAATCATTTCAGCGAAGCGCTTTGTCGCCCCCATGATGTTCGGTGGATTGACTGCTTTGTCGGTCGACACGAGAACGAAGTGCTTGACGCTAAAGAATCTAGCGGCTTCTGCTACGTTTTTTGTACCGAATATATTATTTTTGACGGCTTCCATCGGGTTGCCTTCCATGAGTGGTACATGTTTATGTGCTGCCGCGTGGTAGATGACATCCGGTTTTAGTTCGCTCATCAGATCAAATATGCGCGTACGATCTTGCACGTCTGCGATTACAGGACATATTTCTGTAGTAGATGAAACTTTTTGGCGCAGTTCCATGTCTATAGTATAGATCGAGTTTTCACCATGACCGAGTAGTATCAATTTCTTTGGTTGGAACTCGACTACTTGTCTGCAAATTTCCGATCCAATTGAACCGCCTGCTCCTGTGATGAGGATTGTTTTACCGGTCAACTTCTGTTCAATGGCCTGCATATCGAGCTGTACTTCGTCACGTCCGAGTAGATCTTCTATTTTCACGTCACGCATATCTTTAACGGATACTTTCCCTGTCATCAAGTCTTCAATGCGTGGAATCGTTTGCGTTTTGACGCCTGTTTCGATACAACGCTTCATTAACTCTGTCATTTGCTGTTTACCCATCGAGGGAATCGCAATGATGATTTTATCTATGTGATGCATATCTACTAATTGCTGGATGTTCTTAGTACCCCTATAAACACGCATTCCGTAAATATCGAGACCTTGTTTCATTTTATCGTCATCTACAAAAATGACAGGTTTCATGCCGTATTCTGGATTGCTTAGTACTTGTCTGGCGATCATCGTGCCTGCTTGTCCGGCTCCTAGAATCATCGTGCGTTTCATATCGATACTTTTATCCTTCACGACTACATCTCTCACTAGACGCCAAGACAGACGGGATCCCCCTATTAGCAGAACGTGCAACATCCATGTGATAGCCAATGCGCGAGCGTAGACATCTTGTGTGAGGGTAAATTGAACAACGACCACTGCGAGGATGGTGAACGTGACGGCTTTGACGATCGACTTCAGTTCACCGATAGATGCATACGACCACGCTTTTCGATAGAGGCCGTAATACCAAGCAAAGAAATGATGCGCAATCTGTATCGTAATGGCGCTGATTAGCAACATTTTATTGAAGATAATCGAAGTGAATGGATGAAGCATGAAGTATCCTATATAGATCGACAATAAGACGATTATGGAATCGGCTGCGATTAACATGGTCATTCGTTTGCGTACAGTCAAAGGAGCTCCTCCTTTCAATTGTGTTTCTACTACTTACTCACTAGTCAATTTAGAGTATCAACCTTTATAACATTACCAATCTATCCAATTAATTGCCACCACTTTTTAATCACTGGCGTTTCCGGTTCATAGATGGTGAGTAATTTATTCTGGATAATTTGTTGATTGTTCACCAACAACATATCCACTGTGTCCATGTCCACTTTCTTTCCAAGCACTTCTAATCCTTTATTGAATAAAAATGGACGGTTATCGGTATTATGCGCATCCGACCCGTACGCATGGATCAAATTCGCTTCTATGAGCTGAATAGATAACTTCTGAACATTTTTCCCAAAGTGACCTGCCACACTGCCCGCTGTCACTTGTGCAAGTGCACCGTGACGTACTAACCGCTCCAGTCGCTCAGGTTTCTCTGCTATCCCTTTGTTCCGTTCGGGATGTGCAATGATGGGCACAATGCCTTCTTCTAGTAAAGACTGGATGATTTTAATGGTGTAGGCTGGAACATGTTGAGTAGGTAGCTCCAATAGTAAATAACGAGAGTTGGCTAATGTGAGTATGTCTTTATTCAATAAATTTTCGATAATATGTTCATGCAGCCGTACTTCTTGACCCACTGATAAAGTCAGATCAATGCCTGCCACTTGAATAATATCCCCTAACATTCGAACTTGGCTTTCCACTTCTTGCACCGGTACGTGGTAATGCGGGCTATAAGCATGCGGTGTAACGACTAGCTGAGTGATGCCTTCTGACGCGGCCTCTTCTACCATGCGCATGGTCCCTTCGATTGTGTCAGGTCCATCGTCGACACCGAACAATAAATGGCTATGTATATCAATCATGTATGTCCTCCTAGCACTTTGCTGTATTCAAGAAAAGTGAAAAGGCGCAAGGCCCTTTCACTCATCGTTTCCATAATATTGGTAGTAATACTGATCTTTTTGCAATATGAAGTTATTTAAAATCGTTCCTATAACATTCGCTTGGGAAGAGATCAGCGCTTCTTTTGCTTTCAGTACACTGTCTTTTTCTGTAGTGCCTGTATTCAGAACCAAAATCGTGCCTTCTGCTTTATTTGACAAAATTTGCGCATCTGTCACAGATAAAACGGGTGGCGCATCAAAAATGATCATGTCATACTTTTCTTTAAGTTTTTCTATGAGTACGTCCATTGTCTTCGATCCTAAAAGTTCCGCGGGATTTGGCGGGATGGGTCCACTTGTGATGAGATCGAGCCCTTCAACATCAGTCTGTTGGATAATATCCTCAAGCTCCCATTGACGAGTCAATAAGTTAGATAGGCCTGTCGCATTCATTCGGGAAAATGTATAATGTGTAGTCGGTTTTCGCATATCCGCGTCAATCAACAGCACTTTCTTTCCTTCTTGCGCAAAGACCACAGCTGTATTAGCTGACGCTGTAGACTTCCCTTCCCCTGGCGTTGCTGACGTGAACAAAATGGACTTCAGATCATGATCGGGCATGGAAAAGTTGATATTCGTCCGTATAGTACGGAATTGCTCGGACACTACTGATTTCGGATTCGTTTCCGTAACTAATTTACGCGCAACGGATTGTTTAGCCTGTTTCTTCTTATTAAATATGCGCTTTTTTGACATGTGCACTTGACCCTTTCTTTGGCGCAACGGTTGCCGTGTGGACTTCCTTATCAGAAATTGGACTAACTAGCCCAAGCACCGGTAAACCGAGCAATTCTTCAATATCTTGTTCTGTTTTCACTGTAGTATCCAAGTATTCTAGTAAAAATGCAATGCCTACTCCTACCATGAGTCCGATAACTGCTGCAATCACCACGTTGAGCTCTTTATTTGGCTTAACGGGTTTCGGATCTTCCGCGTAGAATGCAGGCGATAAAATATTTACGTTATCGACTTTCATCAAATTGACGATTTCTTTTTGGAACACTTCTGCAGTGGTATTGACGATATCGACCGCTTTATGTGCTTGCGGGTCTTGTACTGTGACATTGACGACTTGTGAGTTTTGCTCGCTATTCACTGTAAGTTGAGCATTTAGTGCTGCCGGTGTGATGTCTAGATCCAATTGTTCTATGACTTGCGATAAGATGACCGGACTTTTAATAATGACATTATATGTATTGATAAGTTGTAAATTCGTTTGAATGTCTTGCGAGTCAAATGATTGTTGTTCCGTTTTTTGTTGATTGACTAGTATTTGTGTAGAAGCTTGATAGATAGGTGTTAAAAAGAAATAGCTTATAACCGCCGCAAGTACAGCTGCAGCTACTGTCGTTCCTATAATCAAACCCAAACGCTTTTTTAATGTCGTGAATAGTTCCTGTAAACTGATCGTTTCTTCCATAATGTAAAATTGCTCCTTTTCGGCAAACTTGCTACTAGTATAGCATATAAGCATAATGAAAAATATCGAATTTTCATTTTAAAATAGGATTTTTGATTAATTATGCTATAATTACGCGTATGAGAAAAGTCTTATCCCTGCCATCTCGTTTCCCTAGATTCTTCATCGCAAGCATCCTCACATTACTACTTGGCCGCGCTGATGAAGCCCCCATCAATATTTCACGGGAGGACGAACCGCCACCATTCGCGATGTCCTACTCGATATGTCCGGTGCGCTGACGTTCTTGCTCATTTTGCAAATTGCCGTCTCGTTGCGTCCCAGAAAAAAAGAACGACTAGCCTGAAAGGAAATCCTTTTAGACTAGTCGTTTTTCCATTTACCTGCCCATCGCTTTACTCATGATACTATCACGACGCGCTTTCTTTTGCGCTGCGTACTCATCGCGAATGCTTTGAGAATACGATTTATCATATCCATTAGCCTGCAGATCTTTTTCAAGCGAGCTAACGACTCCATTAAATACAGCATCCGTCTGTGACTCTAAACTATTAGCAGCAGACATATACTTATTGTAGAAGTACCCATAATCGATACTTTCACCATTCGCTTTTTTCGTACTGTATTCATTCTTCGCACGGCTAATCAACGAGTTAATCTTGCCATCAACTTGTCCTTGTAAGTTATTAACGGTTGGTTCATATTTTTGTTTAATCGCCGCTACAGAATCCTTCTTCGCTGGCTGATTGGATCCCGCATTCCCTGACGCAGCTTGGCTACCGGCAGGATCTTTTTTACCTGATTGATCACCAGTAGAAGTAGTGGTACCTGTTGTGCTTCCCACGTTTTCTTTAGCTGGTTGTTTTGCACTGTCTACTTGACCCGTAGATGTGCTTCCTGCAGTACTAGAAGTGGTGTTTTTATCACCTGCTGCAGTGGACGTTGAGCCGTCTGAGTTTTCATCCCCATTATCCGACTTACTATCCGACGTTTGTTCAGTATTCTGATCATCGTTTTGTTCTTCGCCATCAAGAACAAGCTTGGTCCCATTCGGCAAAATAATTTCATACGGGTTCTCAATAATCTCATCCACTTCTTCATCTGCCACTTCATACTCTTTGAATTGGAATAGATATATAATATAGCTACTACCTATAACGATAACCGCTAATGCCGATAGTAAGAATATCTTAAGTTTTTTATTCATATTAGTCTCCTTTGTTCTTTATTTATGTATAGTTTACCAGTTTTCCAAGTCTTCTGCCTAATATAATATGGAAATAAAAAAAGAGCTACCACTACGAGTCTAATTTTTCGACTTTTAGCGGTAGCCCTTTCAACTTTGTTAAATCTATTAAACAGACATAACCTCATATTATTAAAAGCGCGTACAACTTTTCACAAATCCATATAAAAACGGAACTTTTCTCTACTCAGTTATCGATCAAATTCCGAATACGAATGAATATGTGCTATTAAAAGGTGTACCATCGATTGTACCTACTACGTTCATTGTAACAGTCTTACCTTGTAATGCACTTAGATTTGTCGTGCCACTAGCGCCTACTTTTGCCAATGCCTTATCAACTACCGTCTCGAAGTCTTGATTAAGATCAATGTTTGATTGGCTAATTACAACACTTTGATTATCAATAACTAAGGACACTGTCACTGAGTTGATTATCGTATTTGTCTTAAATGCATTGAATATCGGTTTTGCCACAAGTTTAAAATCATTGACTGTAGTCGTTGGTTTTTTAATATCTACAGTGAATGTGTTACCTGACAATGAAACTGCAACAGCATCAGTCGAATTATTGCCTTGTGCTAATATATCCACAATTTTACTGTGTAACATTTGGTTACCAACTTCCACTGTCGGAGGAATTGGTGTTGGATTATCCGGTTCTTCTGGAGTTGTAGGTGGCGTCGGATCCGGATTTTCTGGTTGCTCAGGGACTTCAGGTTTTTCTACTTTTAACGCTGTTTCAGTACGAACTACGAATGTTGCCATTTGGCCTCTCGTCACCAATCCATTAGGTGAGAAAGTAGTCGGTGTTGTACCCGTTGTAATATTAAGTGCTACTAATGCCGCTACATAACCTGCGTATGCATCACTTGGTTTTACATCCTTGAAACGATCAGCAGCTAATGACTCTTCTTTCAAATCAAAACCTAACGTTAAAATTTTAGCCATTTGTGAGCGTGTTAAGTTATTATTCGGTTTAAATGTCTTAACACCTTTATCTTCATACCCCTTAATATATCCAGCATTAGCTAATGCTGCGATAGGACCATAATACGGCGTACCTTTTTTTACATCCTTAAATCCAGGATCTTTTACATTTACTGTGTCCAAGTCTAGTACGTGTGCTAGAATCTTTGCGGATTGTGCACGTGTTACAGAAGCATTTGGACGGTATGTACCATCATCGTACCCTTTCACTACACCACGTTCTGCCAATTCTAAAACTGGCTTATAGTAGTGCACTGCCGGATTCGTTACATCTTTGAAGCTAATTGCTGCATTTGTTTCTGCTGGAACAGCCGCAACGAATGCCCCAGTTGCTACTGTTGTTGCTAAAGCAGCTCTAAATAATTTGTGTGAAGCTTTTGAAGTCTTTTTCAATAAATTTACCCCCCGAATAATTAGTTAGTTCAAGACTAGTTTACCATATCCCTACATGAATGTATTACCAATTATTATTTTTTTAAGATTTATCATTAAATTTGATAACAAGAACAAGCAGTAAATGATTCTTAAGACTCTTCTTTTTAGTTATTATTTCCATTTCCACAAGATTCACTACTCTTTTTATACTGAATAGCATGATGACAGATTAAATACCCCCTTCACCTATAATGTAAGGTTGAAGGGGGTATTAAGTAACTTTCTTATTTAATTCATTTTACTTCTGAAAATTCTATTATCATTTTTGCTGCATGAGCACGAGTTGTAGAATTTCCTGGCATATACTGACCATATTCTCCTGACGCCATTTCTAGATTATATAACATACCAATCGCTTTTTGTGCTTCCGCGTCGTATTTCTTGATGTCTGGGAACGGTGTTTTCGTTTTCCCATTATATTTTGTGCCGTTTTGAATTTCATACGCACGATAAAACATTAATGCTATTTGAGCACGTGTCACTTTAGCTGCCGGCATGAACTTACCATCTTTCCCTTTGACCAAACCATGATGATAAGCAGCTGCCATTTCTGCACGCGTTTCATCTGCATAATTTACTGTATCTGTAAACGGATCTTTTTTATCTGTTTTCAAATCAAGTGAGCGGACGAGTATCGAAACAGCCTGCGCACGCGTCAATGACTGATTTGGTCTGAATGTGCCATCTTTATATCCAGTAACAATTCCATTTTTCACTGCTTGCTGAATGTAATCAGCAGCCCAGTGTGTAGTTAAATCCGAAAATACTTGATCAGGTGTTGGTTCAGGCTTAGGCACTGGCTTTATTGCCACGTCAGTGAAGTCATATATTGAACCTTTCCCTTTAACGAGTAAGTCATATGCTACTAAAGCAAGCAGAGCTTGTTCTGTTGCCATGCCGTTCGATTGCTGCTCAGTCACCAAATGCTTGAAACCGCCATCAGTAGCTTTAAAACTTAGCAAGTGATCTAGTAAATTCTTGTTATTCTTCGTAAATGCATCGCTTCTAGGATTAAACCCATTTGCAGTTAAACCGATAATCACTTGAGCAGTAGCTTCACTAGAAACCCCACCCGCGAATGATTCATGATAACCACCTTCTGGTCCTTGCGCTTTCGATAAAAATGCAACTGTGTTGTTAATTGCTTTCTTTACATCCGCCTGCTCTTTATAAGGAGCGAGCGCAGCTAATGCCATTGCAGTAATATCCACGCTTGTTGTTCCGGAAGTAGTGGTCTCCAAACTCCATGATCCATCCACTTTTTGATTACTCAATAATTCTGCAACCAATTTTTCACGATTCCATTTAGCATCCTTTGGAACTTCGTAGTTATTCGAGTCCAAAGCAATCAAAGCGAAAATAATTCCGTTATTTCCTTGGAAGGTCAAGCTATCTTCACCAGTCGGACGTTTTTCACTGTCATAAATCTTCGCTACTAAATTCAACCCTTTACCGTCTACGTCTGTCGGATCTACTCCAATCGCGCCAGCTGCTAAGATCAATCTTTCAATGTCCGTGATCTTCGCTCGGCCCGTACCGACTTTACTAATAATCTGTTCCTGTACGTTCTGTTCAAATACTTTTTTGTAATCGGCCGGCACTTGAGCGCCTGATCTAAATAATCCGATTGATTGCCATTCTGTTTGAACGCCATCACGTAACAGTTTTTGTTGAACATTTTCCAAAGTCGCTTCTAATTGTTCTGTCATATCCGGAGTAACTTCTGGTGTCTTGTCAATATCTTCAGGAAGCTTTCCATTTTCTTCAGGCTTCTTATCCGGATCTTCTTTGTCACCCGGTTTTACATCTTCCTCTTTATCTTCCGGGTCCCACACTTGTCCTAAGTCTTCCCCTAGATTTCTTGTATATTGCCAGCGAAGAACATCTCCATCTTGCAATGTATAAATGCCCGCACTAAATTGAGGGAAGTCCCCATTGACTGAATACATCCAGCCGCTCTTTTGGCCGCCATCAAATTCAGAAAGCCCCGCAATAGTTTTCACGTACACATCTGGACCAGCTCCAGTTGCTATTACGTCAATTCCTTTTTCTCCAGCTATACGACGTAATACTGTATAGGCAGTGTCACCGTTTTGAAGAGACACTTGCATAGCAGGAATTGCATCCCCCTGTCCCATCGTTCTTTTCTCTACGGAAAGAGTTACTTTACCCTCAACAGGCACTACCGGATCTGTCGGAGTATTAGGCTCTTCCGGTTCAGTCGGCTGTGATGGTTCAGTTGGGGTTTCAGGCTTCGGTTCAGTCGGGGTTTCAGGTTCCGGTTCAACAGGCACTTCTGGCTGTTCGGAAGGAACTGCTAATTGCGCCCATACTGACTTTCCGGTTTTGATTTCATGTAAAGCAATGAGAGATTGTTCCGTTGCTTTTATATTAGTTCCTGCATACTGTCCTAATGTATAGGTAAATGAACCATTCGCTAATTGAAAACTTTGTAATGCGTCAAGTGGTGTTACATCACCTTTTTTCCAACTATCTGAAAGTGGATCTTCTCCAATCGCAACCAGGCCAGAAATAACTGTGGCAATACTATTGGAGTTCTCTGAACCAAATGATCCCCATCCAGCTGTTGCTAATTGTTTTTCACGTAATATATCTTTAACACGCTGTATGGCATTCTCTACTGCACTGTTATCTTGATAATTTGCCAATGTCAGCAAAGCCATGCCTGACATATCAGGGTCTGCCGTCTTACCAGAAAAGGAAAATCCGCCATCTGATAATTGATGCCCAAGCAGGTGATCAAGCGCCTTCTGTTTGCTTGCAGTATTCCAGCTTCCGACATCTTGACCTAGTTTTTCGCCAGTGTCCAATGCCAGCATTGCCCAAACATGCTTGTTCACTCCACCAATAGCTCCGTCTTCTTTCTGCTGAGCTGCTAACTCAGCATATAAATTCCGTTCAGTTTCCCATGCCTTGGACGGATCTTCACCCGATGCAAGCAATGCGAAAATATAGCGAATATGTTCTGTATCATATGTGTTTTCATCTAATCCTGGATCTTTTTCAATCCAATCTGGCAATGAATGATCGCTGCTGGCCAAATAGTTGGTAGCTTGTAAGGCTACTACTTCAGTCCAAGTAAGATTTACGCCCCCAACTCCATTGAGTCTCTCTTTATTATAAAACTTAAATACATTATTCAATAATGTATCCACCGTATAGCCAGGTACTGGATCTGGCTGAATTGGCTGTTCAGGTTCCTCCGGCTTCTCTGGTTCTGGTTCCGGTGAAACTACTTCTTTTGCTTCCACTAAAATCTTGCTATAAGGACGCGTAATATTACTAAATTCCCCATCCATTCGCTTCGCAGAAACATGATATTCACCAGGCTCTGTGAATTGCAGTTTCGCAACACCTTGCTCATCTGTCCGTATTACCTTTCCATCCACCTCGAATGGTTGTTCATTGACAAGAATAGTTGCATCGCCAATCGTACCATCAACTGTATTCAGTTCTAGTGCGACCTCTTCATTCACATGCGTAGTGAGATACGATTGATTAAACCACGAATACTTCACAGATCCATAATTCGTGGTGAAAAACATTGTAATCTCATCATTAGGCTGTAATTCATGTTGACCTACGCCATAATAGGTGAATTCATTATTCACATAGTACATCCAGCCATCTAGACCCGGATTTACTGAATTCATTTTCAAACCATCTATATTACTAATGAAATTTCCGCCGCCAAAATCGAATCTCTTACGATCTGAGACATCATGTCCTTGTAATTCAAGCGCTTTAACAATCGCATGAAGAGCAAGCGGTGGTTCATTTCCTTTGCTACTTCGAAGCGCATGGCTAATATCATATGGTGCAATTTCAAATTCTGTTAGAGGAACGATAGTTTTATCATATCCCTCAATTCTAACACTGACTGGAATCGTCTTTTCAGATTCGTCATCTGTGGTAGCTTCCGAATCCTGTCCTTCATTAGTTACATCGTCTTGACTATCCAGACTAAGTTGCTTAAGTGTTGCATCGGCACTATCAATGTCAGCAGCATGGATCGTTGGTAGCAACATAGAAAAAACGAGCAACAAACTTAAAAAAGCCGAGAATGCCGTTCTACTTAATTTCACCAAAATGTGTTCTCTCCTTCTAAAGTCATTTAAATAAAAATGCCCTGACCTCCCGAATGAGAGATCAGAGCATACGTATATTCAATAGATAGACAGACCAATTGAGTGATACCGTTTGCACACCTTTCTCCGGAAGGTTTAAAAGCAACATACATTGGCAAGTCTCCTGACTTATGGATCATCGTTTCTTCTGCCTTCCCAGTTTTTCAACTAGTGGCTTTATAGAAGTCACTTCCCATTTACAGTGGCCGGACCGTTCAGGATTCTCACCTGATTCCTTTTTCATCTCTGTGATAAACAGAGAACCAATATATTATTATTTAGTTACTACTATCATAGTTAACAATCTGGCAATATGCAATAGCACTAAACGATATATTCCTAGAATTTACATTTAAGTTCGACATTTTCTTTTGATGATGCATGATTAATAATGGATTACGTTAAACCAACACCTTTGATATATGCAATTACCCTCTATAAAAAACCACCTGCCAATTTTACATCAGCAGATGGATGACATTTATTTACGTAATCGATTCTATTACAAATCCGTCATCTTCTTCAGTAGGTGACGGGAGAGCTACATACACTGTGATGATTAAATCTTTCGCTCTGTTCCCTGCTTCGTCTATCGCGCTATAGGTGATCGTATAAGTGCCACCGTTTGAAGTGTTGATTTCATTAATAACATTCCCTGCATTATCGGTAATGACAGTCCGAAGCGCAATCTGTTTACCTGAATAGTCAATTGCCTGAACTGCTGGAAGTGTAAATGTCGCTCCATTTTTCACATTTAACTGCTGCTCGCCATTATATTGCCAAACTGGAGATTTATCAGTTGGCGGCTGTGGCTTGTCTTCTTCAGGAGGCACCGGAACAGATGCTGTTTTATATAAAAACGTTGCAAATTGTCCGCGTGTTGTGGTGTTTTTCGGATTAAATGATAAAATCACAGGATTGGTAATATCGAAAAAGTCGAGCACATCAATAAATGATCGTGCTTCTAATTTCGCCTTTCCTAAATCTTTTACATCTCTTGTAAATGTCTGCTTCGCCACAAATCCCACAAGATCTGTTTTATGAATGGCATTATATGCTCGAACAAGTACAATCGCCATATTTTCACGAGTAATTTCTCCAGTCGGATTAAGAGAACCGTCAGCTTGTCCGTTAAATACCCCTTGATCTTTTACTAACGCTGCATATTTCAGCAGTTCTTCATTAGCGATTTGTTTACTATCAGTGAATCGGGGCTTCGTTTGATAATCTTCCGGAATATCGTACCCCAGAGACACAAGCCATTTGCCCATCATCTTCACTACGTCGGAACGTGATATTGTCTTGTTCGGTTTGAACGTCCCATCTGGATATCCCGAAATAACACCTTGTTCAACTAGTTCTACAATCGCCTTTTCGTGTGAGCTGTTCTCTGTGTCCAAAAACCCTTTTGCACTTGTAGAAATCGGTGTAGTGATTAGAACGACCAATACAACAAGCGCGATTAATAATTGATTTTGTTTGGAACGAATCGCCATGCATCTTTTCCTCCTTCATAATTCTATATATATAGTACTATGCCATTATAACAATGATTAATAGTATGCATATATATTTTTTTAATAATATGCCATTTAATGTATTAGATTTTCAAATATACTTTAATCTAACCGACCTCATCTCATCTGCTTTTCGCAGTCCTATAAGTTCAAATTCTTCCTCAGGGAATTCTATGCGTAATATAAATGTTGCTTTGCAAGTCAGTGAAGATGCAGGTAATTTGGATGAGATTAATTGTGACATAATAAGTAAACAGGATTAAGGACATTTTTAATAAAAATAAACAGTAACTTTTCCATAACTGACCTCAATTGTAGAATAAAAGAATTTGCGTATCTAATTTTGAAAAAGAGCTTCCTGATTGATTTCTAGATTATTCGTTTCCTCTCCTTGTATAATGATGAATTGTCAGAGTGATTTTTGAGTTGTGTGATGCATAGGTACGCTGTTTAATGATAGAATGTCTGGAAATTTTACTGACAATTGTTAAATCGACTCCCTTTTTCTATAAACGCGTACAGAACGTCCGTTTGAATAGGTGGGGATGAAGAGTGAATCTGAGTCTCTTTAAAAAAGTTTGCAAGCCAACTGCGTACTCCAGTGTTGGTTTATAAGTTTCTTGAAAGAGCGTTAGTCCTTTTGCAACCTCTGCCAACACAGGTACAAGAATTGTCGTTGCAAGAGTCTTCCACATAAAAGCATCTCCTTTAGATTTAATTAGGGCACTCACTGAAACTGACGACAGAATATATAATACTGTCGCCTCTTTTAGTCGCATGACAATCAACGGTTTTCTTACCCTGCAACAGTTGTGCTGCTTTAGCTTTTTTCAACGTAGAATTGTCGTGAGAAAAGTTGCTAGGTTAAGTAGTTTTGTCGTGTAATTCAGTCAAGAAGCGACAATAGTTTTCGCAGCTGTAATTCATCGTTCTTCATGATGACTTGTAAACACCATTCAGGAGAATTCGGGTAGAAGCCAATCGTTCCGGACCAAACATTCCCTTTTGATTCATCCAAAATCATCAATTCATAGAGCATGGTTGTGGGTATAACTTCAAACAGTTCTTTCGGAATGAATACTTCATCTACTTCATCCATGCCAAGTTCCAATCCTTCATACCCTACTTCTTGTGCAGTTACCCGGATTCCATAATCTTTCCGTAACGTGTCAACAAACCATTGAACTTCTCTGGAGATGAGAACACCTTCATTCCCTTGTTTAGTCATCATAGATACCCCTTTTCTTTTAATGATACAAACTTGTCTTCTCCAATGATGAGGTGGTCAAGTACGTCAAGACACATGAGAACGAAATATTCTCGGTCAAGTTCACCTAAGAACTGCTTGAACAGAAGAAATCCATCTTCAAGACTCTTAATAGAACGATTCTTGTACAGTAAACATGATTCTTTCACCATACGTAAAGATACAATGTCTACTCGTTTTGCTGGTACAGGTTTCTTTGTCTCTTCTTTTACTACCAATAACTTCATTTGTTCCGTCTGTAATTCATACTTCATCGTTTAAATCCCTCCAATTAAAACAAGCCTTACCTCCACAAAGGAAGTAAGGCTTGTTTAGATTATTCAGGATTATAATATATATTTGGAAATGCAGTCGAAACAGAAAAAAGCTCCCGAACCAATGTACTCGATCAGAAGACACTTATCCATTTACATCAACATATTTTCAGAATTTTCCTGAACTGTGTAATGCGCAGATACCTTCAGTTTACTTACCGGAATAAAAACAAGATGCCGATACCGCTTAATACTGCACCAATTAATACATGGCTTAAAGATATGTAATAAATCCAAATTGGCACTGCTTGACGATCTTGTTCTGTAATAACTATTTCTTCCTGAAATGCTTTTTCTATTTCTTCCGGAGTAGCTCCTTGTTGTTCCAACATATCTATTGTTGACTTGAACTTGCCCATAGCTGACTTAGCTATTAAATGAGGAATCAATAATCCTACAACTAGATACGATGCTGCATTGCACACTGCAAGCCAACATAAAAAGGGATGACCGTTAATATAGAGAGGTATGGGGAGAATCAGCAAAATAAAAAAGACAATCTTCATCGTTTCACCATCTTTATTGTAATCCTATAAGGATAGCATACTAGAACGATGTTGTTACCTATTATAGTAAAACAATCGCTTGCCATGACAAAACCCTTATGAAGAAAGAGTCATTGGTACGGTGAAGAGAGAACTGTTGGACTACATCAACCCACTGAATGAGCGACATTTACATTCGCTGTTACGAAAATACATCAGCTATTACAACAATGATTGGACACATCAAGGCATAAACGGCAAGACGCCAATTACTTCACCAACGTATCTCCCGACTTCAGCAGAAGAGACAAAGCTTGAGGCGATACCTGTACTAAATGGTCTCTATCATACATATAAGAAAGTAGCTTAGCCCAGCCTCCACTCGCTTAAAATTTTTTACCCTTTCAAGAAAGGCTTCTTTGGCATGCCTTTCTTTTCTTATGGGTACTTTTTTGTATACTGCATGAATGAAGTGAAGATGGATTTCTGATACTCTTCATGGGAATAAGAAAAGCCATCCGGCGAAATCTTAGTGATTTCTGTCCGGATGGACTTTTTGAAGGCGACACGATGATCAAGTAAGACACCGCATTAAATACGGCAAGCCAACACAATATGGAATGCTTTGTTAGGAGGAGAGGAATGGGTATGAAAACTACGATTAAATTGATAGTCTTCCTTAGCTCATCTCTTCATTCTAATGGCTATTACTAGAATAGTGCCGAGAAGGAGCATTCTCAGAGCAGAAAAAGACCCTGCAGAAATTGCTTTCCGCAGGATCATTTTTCCTCAGCTATTAAACTAACATATTATCTGAAGAACGCCTGAATTGTGTGGTGCACAGGCATCGCTTATTAATTTATTTTACTGTTACAGTAGTTACAGTTCCAACACCAGGAGTGTTATCTACTAAAGTAATTACAGCACCATTGAGAGAAGCAGTATAGTGAGCAGTTACGTCAGTATCTGCAATCAGTGCTGCAAATAATTTACCAGCAACAGTTGTAGTTGAATCTGTTTTAGCAACAGAAGCAGAAATAGTTTTATTGAATGTTCCATCAACCAATTTGATTGATGCAGTTCCAGCTGCATTTGTTGCACCAGAAGTGATAGTGATATTTACAGTTTCTTGTTTCGGAGCCACACCAGCAGTATTAGCAGCCGTTGCAAGAGTAACGTTATTAGCCAAAGTTACTTTCATTGTAGTATCATCAGCAGCTGCAGTTTTTGCTGTTAAAATCACATCATCTGTAGACAATGTTACATCAAAGAAATTAGTAACCGTAGTATTAGCTTTTAGAGCGTTAAATGTTTTTGTTGCAACAGTACCAGCATCATCACTAGCTATAACAGGTACGTTAATATTTAATGGTGCGTCTCCATTAAATCCTTTTGCAACAATAGATACAATTGCGTCACCAGTTGCTGTTGCTGCAGTAGCAGTTAAAGTTTGAATTTGCTTAGTTCCCGCATCTCCGGCTTGGGAAACAACTCCATTACCAGCTACACCAGTTTCAATTGTTGCAGCTTCTACTGCCATCGACCCAGAAACTAATGTTTTACCTGCAACTGGATTAGTTGTAGTAGACTTAACTGTTAATGTACCAACATTTGTAGAAGTAGCTCCTGTGATAGTTAAACGAACTTTATTATCACTAGCAGTTCCATCAACGACAGCACTTACTGTTCCATTAGTTACTGCGAAATCTGCAGGTAGCAAGTTAGTTGGATTAGCTAGATTTTCCGAGAACGTAAGTTCAACTGCATCAGCTTTACCATCTCCTGTTGTATCAAGTGCCACTGCTGATTTAACAGAAACGAATAATGAATCATAGTCTGCTTGTAAATTTGAAGCATTAATTGTTCCATCATTAACTTTAGTTTTAACAGGAGTTAATAATGCCGCTACTTGAGTGTCAGATAGCTCTGGGTAAGCTGCTTTCAATACCGCTGTCTTAGCAGCATCTGTTGTAGCATTTTTCAACTGATCAACTACTGCTGTACTTGTACCAGTTCCTGGATTTCCAGTGTTAGCATCAAGAACGTTAAACGTAAACTTGCCATCTGCATCAACTGTTACAGATACTTTAGATGTACCAGTTACGATTTCATTTTCAAATGCTGATTTTGTTACTGCACTACCTTTGATTTGGTATGCTTTTGCATTTGCATAAGTGTATACCGTATCATTGATTGTTAACACTTCAAGTGTAGTGTTAAGGTTTGTTACAGTACCTGTAATAGCTGCTGAACCATATTGAGAGAAGTTCACAGATACAGATGATGGATTTGTAGAAGGCAATACAACGCCTGCTTTAGATCCAGTTGCGCTTACTGTTGCATTTGTTGGAGCAGAAGCTGTAACCTGTACTTTTGCTTCAGTTTGACCTGCACCAATTACTGCAGGAACTGTTTTAGTTGTTCCAGCTGCAACAAGTGTTCCATTAGCAGAAAGGTTACCAGTACCAGCTTGTACTTCAAATGATACAGTAGTTGCATCTGTAGAAGAACGTGGCTTACCGTTTTGGTCAACTAGCTGATAAATGAATGTTGCAGGCTCTGCACCGTTAGCAACAACTGTAGTAACTTTTTTACCGTTTTTATCAACAGCCTTCAAGTTAGCAGTGTAGTTAACAGCGTCTACAAAGTATGTTACTTCGCCATTAGATTGTAGATCGTCAGCATCCAATTTACCGTTTGTTTTGCCGTTGTCGATGAATGCAACAGGAGCTACATAGTCATTTTCAACAGTGCTTGCAACTGTAAATTTCGCTTGGCCGTCTTTTTCTACTAATACTTTATAGATGTTGATTTTACCATCTTGTGTAGGTGTAACTGCTTTATTGTCAGAATCCAATAGGCGTAAAGAACCTTTGATGTTTTCTGTATCAATCGCAACATTTACAACTGTTCCAGGAGCTGCTGCTTTACCGTCTTTCGTGTTGAAAGTAACTGTGTAATCACGGCCGCCTGTTTCTGTAGCGTTTTTGTATGTTGCTGCATTTTGTACGCCTTCAGCTTTGATTGTTAATCCAAGTGCATGTTGTACGTTGAATGTAACAGGTGTAGCTGATGCTTGCATTGCTCTTGCATCATACTTTGCATCAAAGTTTAGTTGGCTTGTGCCATTTGTGTTAGACAATTGCTTACCTTCATAAACGATAGGAGTAGCAGTTGCATTAGATCCTGTAAGAACTAGGTTTGCTTTACCTTTACCATCTAATTTAACAGCGATAACTGCTTCGCCGCCTGTAGATGCTTTGTAAGGGTAGTCAGCAGATGTAGTTGTTGGTACGCCTGTTACTGTATCTAGGTTATACGTAGTTACGCCTTCAGCTTTAATTGTTTTCACCAATTTATCAGGTGTAACGTTCAAGTTTTCTTTGAATGTAACAAACACATATTTGTTTGCATTCTTTTCAGAATTGATTTCGTATGCTTTTTTAGATCCGTTAGCTAGTGTAGTAGCTTCCGTGATGTCTTTGATAGTTAATTGAGCAGCATTCTCCCAATAAACTGTACCTTGTTCACGAAGATCTGCTTTACCAGTAGGGTATACAGTTACTGTATCGTTACCAGCATTGTATTGAGTGTAAGAGAACGTAGCGATACCGTCAGCATTTGTTACTACTTCAAATACTTGGTCCTTGTTCAATGTACCTGTTGTGTTAGCTTTTACGTTGAAAGTTACAGGAACGCCTGCTTCTTTCACGCCGATGTTAGCAGAAAGGATAACTTGTTGACCCACAACACCTTGAACTGATTTCGTGTTCAAGCTGATTTTTTCAGGAACAACAGCAGAAATACCAGTGAATGAACCAATTGCTTTTTCATTCAAAGTAACTGTGTACTTTTCTCCGCCTTTTTGAGTAGCAGTTGTTAATACGATTACTTTATCGTTAGTTTGTTTTACTGCAGCGTTAGATACAGTCAAACCGTCAATTTTGAAGTTCAAAGAGTTGATGTTCTCAACTTTGTCTTTCATTTCAACTTCAACAGTAGTTGCGTTAACCGCCTTAACAGATGCAACTCCAGGAGCTACAATTCCGCCGCCAACTTCACTGAAGTCTGCTTGAGTAGTCTTGTAAAGGAATGAAGCGAATTGTCCACGAGTTGTTGTTGATTTAGGGTTGAATTCTGGTGCAGCTGGGTTTGTGATGTCGAAGAAGTCTAGAACGTCGATAGCAGGACGAGCTTCAGCTTTCGCTTTGCCTAGATCTGTAACGTCTTTCTTGAAGTCTTGGTCTTTCACGTAAGAAGTTAGGTCAATATCATGTACGCGGTCGAATGCACGAACAAGAACGATTGCCATGTTTTCACGAGTGATGTCGCCGTTTGCATCTAGTGAACCGTCTGGTTTACCAACGAATACTCCGTTGTCATACACTAGTGCAGACATTTTTAGAAGCTCATCGTTAGATGTAGTCTTCAAGTCTGAGAAACGTGGTTTAGTTTTGTAGTCTGTAGGTACTTTATAACCTTCAGATACTAACCATTTACCCATCAATTTTACTACGTCAGAACGAGTAAGTGTTTTGTTTGGTTTGAATGTTCCGTCTTCATAACCTGAAATTACACCTGCATTAGAAAGAGCGTCGATTGCCTCTTTGTGTGAGTTGTTGTCTTTTACGTCAGTGAAAGTTGCAGCCATTGCTACTGGTGCTACTGCTGATGCTACTAGTGCAGCTGAAGCAGCCCCTACTACAAACTTGCGATATTTCGTTGGTTGGTTAGCCATTAAATAATTTCCTCCTCGTATTATCTCTTGTTTTTGCCAGTTACTACCTATGTATGAAAGTAGTAGGCATTACAACTTAAAGTATAGATAAGTATGTGCTAAAAGTCAATTGAATCTTGGATTATATACTAGTCTAATAGCACGGTGCGACAAAATATTTTTGCCCCATCTACTATTGTATCGAAAGATTAATATAATACAAGTATTTTCCAAAGCGTTTTAAAAAGAAGGGATGTTGGGCATGCAAGAGATTTTTGCCAAACAAAAAGGCTTGAACAGATGGGAACTGTTCAAGCCTTTTTGTTTGCGGTCAACCAACCGTAACGCTTTGCACCTATAGTGCTATATGCTAAAGAGAAAATTATCCTTACAACTTCGTATTCTATCACCAAGTTCAATAGATTACAAGATAGTAACTTAATAGTATAATATTTCTTAATTTACTTTCGTTAGTTGGTTGAATTAATTAGTAGATTTACTTTGTAATACTAGAGAACTAGGTTAGTGGGTTGGGATGGAAGCTACAGCTGGGGACGCTTCCATCCTACGTTGATAGTGGAGATACTTGATTCACTCATTAGAGATAGTATGCTAATTATTGTTATCTTTGACTTAGGTTAAGTTCAAGTTCAAGTTCAAATTCCAATACAATGCCAATCCTATATTCAATGAGCATCAATAAGTGCCACCCACTCACCTCGTAAGGGATTGGAGCGTAAGAGGGGCGACTCTGGGAGGATCAGCCCGATCAGGTGAGACAACTAAAGGAACGCAGTGACTAGTTGGCTCACCGCGGGCCCTCCAGAAAGCGTCCCCTCTGAAGCGCAAATCCCCAACCCCTAGCCCTTACTTGCCTATCTTATTTCTTTACCCTTACTTCTTCCGATACACCTCTACCAAAAACTTCGGCAAATTCATTTGACGTTTAATCCGGCTTGGTTCAAGTAGCAATCGATACAACCATTCCGCTCCTGCTTTTTGGAATGCTGCCGGTGCGCGTTTGATATTGCCCGCTAGCACGTCGAATGATCCGCCTACGCCTTGGAACAACGTCGGATGTAACTGGTCGCGGTGTTGTTCAATCCACTGTTCTTGCTTCGGTGAACCCATCGCCACAAATAATATATCCGGTTTCGCTTGGTTAATCGTGTCGAGGACGACTTGTACATCTTTTTCATAACCGTGCTGAATACCAGCGATTTGAATGTTTGGATGCATGACTTGCAATCTCGCAGCCGCTTCTTGCGCCACGCCAGGTTTTGCGCCATAGAGGAAAATGCGTTTTCCACGTATGGCGGCTTCCTGTACGACGCGGTCCATCATGTCGATTCCTGTCACACGCGAACGGATCTGACCTTTTTTCAGCTTGGATGCCAGTATTACACCGATGCCATCCGGGATTTGGAATTCTGCTCGGTTCAGCAATGCTTTTAGTTCTGGATCTTCTTTAGCTTTCATGAGCTTTTCCGGATTGATCGCGACGATAAGTGATTTCTTTCCTTCTTCAATATTCTCGAAGACTTTCGGAATCAGTTCGTCGTAGTTCTCCGTGTTAACGGAGACGCCTAGTATTTCTTCTTTCATTTGTACAGTTGCCCCTCTTTTTTGCCGTCGCCTAATTTGAAGAATCTATATTCTGCTTGTTCCCATTTATCTGCTGGGAGAGCATTTTTCGTATCCAATATGATCGGTCTTGGCTGTTTCGTCTGCAAGTCTGCCGGATTCAATTGTTTAAATTGGTCATGGTCTGTAGTTAATAGAAGAAGATCCGCTGTGCCGATTGCTTCTTCGAGCGTTGCAACTTGCGTCGAATGCTGTAATTCTTTGATGTGCGGATCGAATGAAACGACATCTAGACCCAAATCTTGCAGAGAATCAATTACTTTCGTTGACGGACTTTCGCGCATGTCGTCGACGTTCCCTTTAAATGCAAGACCGAGAACCGCCACTTTACCGTTTTCGATATGGTATTCTTGAAGCAAACGCTGTGCGCGTTTCGCTGTATACATCGGCATGCCATCGTTCGTTAGACGTGCTTTTTTGATAATATCCGCTTTTTCAGGTGCCAATTCCACTAAGAACCATGGATCGACTGCGATACAGTGACCACCGACGCCTGGGCCTGGTGTATGGATATTGACGCGTGGATGGAAGTTTGCAAACTTAATCGCTTCCCAAATGTCCACGTCGATCCCTTCTGCAATCTTTGCGAGTTCATTGGCAAATGCAATGTTGACGTCGCGGTACGTGTTTTCCATGACTTTAACGAGTTCCGCTGTGGTAGCGTCCGTTAAGTGGATCGTCCCTTTGACGAACACTTCGTAAAGTTCCTTCGTCATTTCTGCCGATTTCGCATTAACACCACCAACGATACGGTCGTTGTTTACTAGTTCTTCAAAGATCTTACCTGGAATAACGCGTTCAGGTGAGTGAGAAACGAATAGTTCTTCTCCAATAATTAGATCCGTTTTACGTAATTCGGGCAACATGACGTTTTCGACCGTCTTCGGTGGAACTGTGGATTCCAAGATTACCAGTGCGCCTTTTTTGACGAACGGCACGATCGATGCAGTTGCTGCACGGATGAATTCTAAGTTCGCGGTATTGTCCGGATTGATCGGTGACGGTACAGCAATGATGTAGACGTCTGCTTCTACCGGTGTAGTAGACGCTTGGAAGTGCCCTTCGTCTACCGCTTTCTCCAAACGTTCTTGCAAACCGTTTTCTTCTATATGTAGTTGTTTATTGTTGATCAGCTGAACGACGCGTTCGTTACGATCGACGCCATGTACTTGAACGCCGCTGTTCGCAAACATAACGGCAGTTGGAAGACCGATATAACCTAGGCCTACTACGCATAATTTCTTTTCCATAGTGTATGATACCTTCGCTTTCTTGTTTTAGGTTGTAGTGATGTGTCTTTGTGGAACTGTGTGAGACTTTGTGTGGGGGTTGGGATCTACACTACAGGCGGACGCTTTCCTGCGGGCATGGCTTGAGCCAAGCGAACCACGGAGAGTTCGCTTTGCCGTATTTCTGCGTACTTTGCAGAAATTAAGGCACCTGTCCAGGGTCTCGAACTCACGCTGATCCTCCGGGAGTCGCCGCCTGCCGTTCCGATCCTACCTATATTACGGTAACAGTTAGTGACCACTTTTTCTTTGTGTTGGAATTTCAAGTTCAAGAACGCAACACCCAACACATCTAATTTCAAAGAGAAAGGATGAATCTCTTCATCCTTTGTTCTAGCAAATACATTATATAAGAATGAATACTTTTTAAGCACTTCCACACAAACTCCAGAAGAATAACCAGTGGATCGTAAGCGGAAGGCGGGGACTCCCGATGGATCAGCTCGATCAGGTGAGACAACCAAAGAGAGCAAAGCGAACTGGTTGGCTCACCGCGAGCCCATGGGAAAGCATCCGCCTGCAGCGTCGATCCACGTTGCCTCCACCCTCACCCCATCTACTAAGAGCACCTAAGTTTTAATTCTATTCCATCTATACAGTATACCAACTTCTCGCCCTCATCACCAATTTATTTAGCCCGTGCTCGCACAGTAAAAGGCGTATACGTCCCTTTCACCACACTCAACCCGTTAGCCCCTGCTATCCCCGGATGAACAATGAGCATATACTCAGCTCCAAGCGCCATCGGTTTCGCCGGCTGGATCGTCATCGTCTTCTCATTACTAGCCTTTTTAGCCGTTTGTATAGAGACGCTTCCGAACTTCACAAGTTCCATCTTGTTGAAATCTTTCGCTGGACCAAAGTTCATGTTCTGCGTGAACTCGACGTTGAATATTTTTGATTGCGCTACAGCGGTTGGCCCTTTGATGAACTGGTAGCCCCGCGCGGCCAAGTCAGAAGTAACAAGGCGTTTGTGCATGCCCGTGTGCTCCGTTCCCGATTTCATTTTAATATTCGGCTCGACGCCTATATGTTGTACGGGTGTTCCTTTAGGTCCTGTATAGTGACCTGTCGTTAGCTTCAGCGCGCCGCCATTTTCTAATTCAAATAACGACTGAACGCTACCTTTTCCTTTTGTCGTCTCTCCTACTACGTTCGCCGCGCTTTGGTCTTTGAGGCTGACTGCCACAATTTCAGAAGCGGAAGCTGAGTAGCGATTGACGAGTACGTACGTGTCTACCGGGAATTTGTTTTTCGCTGGGACGACTTTCCCTGACTGTGTCCCCATGCGTGTTTGCAGTTTGTATGCTTCTTTTACTTTCGGGAAGAAGCCTAGTAATTGCTCGGCGCTGTCAACATAGCCGCCCCCATTAAAACGTAAGTCCAAAATCAGTTTCTTCGCTCCTGCGGCTTTCAAACGTGACCAATGGGTATTGACGTCTTCTTGTAGATGCGCAGAGAATGTCTTGATCTTCATATACCCGACGTTTCCGTACATCATATTCGAACTCACATTGTTTGGATTGTGCGGTGCCGTAACAGTAGCGACTTGCGCCGGTGCTTCAGCGCTTGCGTATTGATTGAGATAGTCTTTATATTCAGCGGGCGTCATGTACACCGAGTATTCATCGAGCTGACGTACGACTTCAGTGACGTTTCTCGCGTTGTGAAGATTAGTAGGCTTATCGCCATAATAGTACAAATCGACAATTTCTTTCACTTCGTCAAGAGTCGCGGCTTCGGTGGCGGGTGTTAAGCAGAGCCAGGCAAAAACAGCTGCTACTGCAATCAGAGTTTGTTTCATTGCGTCTCCTCCTTTATACGGTGGGTTTGGTAAAAGTATGTATCTTTCCACTATACCCTATACACCAGCGATTAAGCGGCTAACTATAATTATTTTTTCGAATATAGTGTGACCCAATAGATTTTACCCGTTGGATCGGGTGCCGTACCTGCTCCCATATGCGTAAATACTGGGCTTAATAGATTCTCTTTATGCGCAGGCGATGCTAACCAAGCATTTGTAATTTCCAGCGCATCATGGAAGCCAGCCCCAATGTTTTCACCATAAGCCGTCCATTTATAATCAAATTTCTGCAGCAACTCTTCAGCCGTGCCATATGTCGGCGTAATATGCGATAATTCCCCGAGCTTCGCCAAGTCTTCCGCTCTCGCGCTCGCAATCCGGTTGAGCGCGGGATCCGCCCGTAGATTGCCAATTTTGGCATTTTGTCGTTTCACGTTCACGTTAATAATCACCTGTGCCGCCAATGAAGGCTTTTCAGGTTCAGGTTTTGTTGGTTCCGGTTTTGTAGCGGGTGGTGTTGGTTTTGGCGGAACTGGTTTCGGTGGATCCGGTTTCGGCGTCGGCGGTACTGGTTTTGGCTTTTCAGGTGTTGGCTTTTGATTATCAGGATTCGGCTTGATCAAGTTTTGATCGCGATCGACATAGCCTTTCTTTTTATTGTCATACGTAATCAATCCATTTTTGCGATTTTCGTCGAATTGCATCGTACGGTACAAAAATGCCGCCATTTGGCCACGAGTAACAGGTTCATTCGGATTAAATTTGCCCCCTGGACGCGTCGTCGTGATATTGAGTTCCGCAATCGTAATAATGTATGCATATGCCCCGCTGCTCTTCTGGACATCATCAAAAATAATGAAATCATTATCGTCCGTGACAATATGGTACCCAAGGACTAGTAGCTTCGCCATTTGTCCGCGAGTTAGGGGTTTATTCGGATTGAATTTATCCGCATTCTTGAATAACCCCCGCTGTGTCAATGCGCGAATATGATCATATGACCCGTTGTCTTTCGTTACATCCTTGAAATCCATTTTATACGCATGGCTCGGCTTCGCTCCAATGGAAACGGCGATCATCTTAGCCGCCTGAGCCCGAGTGACAGGTTTATTCAGGCGATATGTATTGTCGGCATAGCCTTTGATAATTCCATTGGCAGCCATATACATGACCGCATCGTAGGCATAATGCTTCTCGGGTACGTCCTTAAACGCAACCGGTTTCGCAGCCTCCACCGGCGCAGATGCAGTAACTCCTACTGCAGATACCGCAACGGCCATCGCTATAGTACTTAAGAATATTTTTTTGTCGTAAGCTAGATTCATATAAACGTCCCCCTTTTGTTAAGAGTATACGGGATTTGGCATGTGTTTTGGTAGGGGTATTGTCGAAATTTGTTGGATGACTTTGTTTTTTTGGGGGTTGGGGGTGGATTGGGGGTGAGCTGTTGGGCCGTGGGGATTGTGGGGATTGAGCGGATAGCGGGAAACATTGAGCGCGCGGGAGTTTTGGATAGCTCGGAACTCCTTATGGGCGGTCCGGCCGTGGGGATTGAGCGGATATTGGTCTACATAGAGCGGAGCATTGGCTTGATTGAGCGGTTATTGGGGCAGTTAGAGTGCTGAACGGGGTTGATAGAGCGGTTTCGCGTGAGGATTGAGCGGATAACGGGAAACATTGAGCGCGTGGGAGTTTTGGATAGCTCGGAACTCCTTATGGACGTTCCGGCCGTGGGGATGAGCGGATATTGGTCTGCATAGAGCGGAGCACTGGCTTGATTGAGCGGTTATTGGGGCAGTTAGAGCGCTGAACGGGGTGGATAGAGCGGTTGGGCGTGGGGATTGAGCGGTTAGCGGGAAACATTGAGCGCGCGGGAGTTTGGGATAGCGCGGAACTCCTTATGGGCGGTCCGGCCGTGGGGATTGAGCGGATATTGGTCTACATAGAGCGGGGCATCGGCTGGATTGAGCGGTTATTGGGGCAGTTAGAGCGCTGAACGGGGTGGATAGAGCGGTTGGGCGTGGCGATTGATCGGTTAAGGAGAAACATTGAGCGCGCGGAGGTTTTGGGTAGCGCAGATCTCCTTATGAGCGAATACGTTATTTGATTTCATTAAGAAACCAGCGCATGAAAAGCTTATGCGCTGGTTTGGTTGCTTTTACAAATGTAGATTTTCTGTGTGGAGGAGTTTCGGAGAGAGTTGGTAGATGGCGTTGCGCTTTTTGCCGGACATTTCGGTGAAGGGGTTGGCTAGCATTCGTTTCGCTATGTGGCGAGAGTGGATGTTGGTGAAGTGGCGGAATTGCTGATTGGTGAGTTGCGCGCCGCCGATGCAGTACCATTCCGCCAGCGTAGCATGATGGGCATGGCGATCGATATGGCCGCACGCTCGGCACTGCCAACTTCTGGTCCGCCACATCATCATCAATTGTTCGCAATGCGGGCACGCGACACCGGTTGCTAAGTCTTTTATGGACAGTGCGTACTTTTCGATTAGCGGAAATGGATCATAGTGGCGGTGTGTGTTTAGGAGTTCATTCGCCAATCTCTTGATTTGATTCGCGCTCAATAGTTCACTCTTCATTTCCAAATTTCTCAGACGGTTGGGAATTTCATATGAAAATACGAGCCGGTGGGACGATGTGTTTTCGATGGTGAGTTCGTTTTGGTAGGCGAAAACGATGTAGTCGACGAGAGGGATGTCGATGTTACGCGCTTGCAGCCAGCTGGTGAAATAGTGTTTTTTGCGTTCCATTTCTTCGATTGGACTTCTCAAGACGGTGCGTTCCCCGTTGACTGATTCGCGAATGAATTGGGTCGGACTTTGCTTGATGTGTAATTTGCCTGCAATATTTTTGATTTCGAACAAGACAATGGTGCTCGGGGTAATTAAAATGGAATCAATTTGGAAATAGGCATGTTCGTGTTTCAGGAAAACGTCGTGGAGGATGGCGTGCGGATACGGCGGGATGAAGTCTCTTAATTGGTAGTCGAATTCCCTCTCCCCTCCGAAGCCCGCTTTGCCGTTGTAGAAATCAGTGCGGATTTTTTCGTATTTGTCATGATTAACTGGTAAGCGTTTTAGAAGCGCCTGTTGGCCGATGATCAGTTTGGGGATCGTGCGAGTTTTATAGAGTATGTTGTTTCACCTCCCACTATTTGGATTGTTAGAGCGTATATTTATTGTATCAAGGGCGTCGTGAATTGGGAAGTATTAGGAGAAATTCGATTTTGAGTGATTTTTGAGGGGTGAAATTCAATTTTGAAGTGGATTTGTTGGGGAGAATTCAATTTTATGGGTTTGGAGAATGATATATGTTGGTATTTTGTTTGAAAATATGTCTTTAGTCATGTTGGGGTTGTGGGTGGTTGCATGCGATTGAGCGGATAGATGGCTTGATAGAGCGCTTGTCGGTCGTGATAGAGCGGATAAGCGGATGGATAGAGCGCTTGAGCATGAATATTGAGCAGTTTGCCTGGCTAATAGAGCGCTTAAACAGAAAGTATGAGCGGCGCGGCTTCGCCTTGCCTGATTTCATGATGTAATACTTCATTGAGCGGTTGATTGGCTTGATAGAGCGCTTATTGGTCGCGATAGAGCGGATAAGCGGATGGATAGAGCGCTTGGGCATGAATATTGAGCGGTTAGCTAGGCTGATAGAGCGCTTAAACAGAATGTATGAGCGGCGCGGCTTCGCCTTGCCTGATTTCATGATGTACTACTTCATTGAGCGGTTGATTGGCTTGATAGAGCGGTTATTGGTCGCAATAGAGCGGACAGATGGCCGGATAGAGCGCTTAAGCAGGAATATTGAGCGGTTAGCCTGGCTAATAGAGCACTTAAACAGAATGTATGAGCGGCGCGGCTTCGCCTTGCCTGATTTCATGATGTAATACTCCAATGAGCGGTTGATTGGCTTGATAGAGCGCTCGAGCGCATTCATAGAGCGATTACACGAGATGATAGAGCGCTTAAAAGGTTTCATAGAGCGTTCAACTACATAAATAGAGCGGATAACAAGCTATATAGAGCGCCCAGCAGAGCGGCCAACAGAAACACCCCTGCAGAACCCCCCACAAAAACGAAAAAAACTGCCCAATTACGGGCAGTTTTTTATCGTTTAATCAAATACCGGACGTAGTGTTGCCAAGGTGTTGTTTTCCATTGTTCCCATTCCGGTAGGTAAAGTGGAAGTGGGTGGAAGACGGATTGGTGCTCGAGGCTGCTGTCCAGATCTTCGTTGTGTAGTGCGATCACGCCTGGTTCGATGCCCGTTGTGAGGACTGTTCGATCGAGTATAGTGAATGGTGCTTCGACCATGTTTTGGACTGCTCGTCCATTGTTGTCTAGCGTCCATATTTTCGCATTGTTTTGGTATTTATCTGTCAGCCAGTTTGTTTTGATGCTGACTGCTTGATTTGCTTCGTTCGTTTGAATGAACGTGTTGACGTTTGTGCCGAATGGCAAATCCATTTGCTCGTCGTACGGCGCAATGCGTACTTCGTAATAGGCTAGTGGATTGTCTTTTTGTGTATTGCCTAGGGCTTTATACGCTTCTAACCACTCGTCGTCTTTCGCCGGCACTTTGGATACCGATACGACGACTCCATTAATTGTGGAGATGTCATTTGGATAGTCCGGAGTGATGCGCTCTTGTACTTCAGCGAGTTTCTTTTGTTTATTCGTTAATGCAGGCTTACCTTCAGGTGAATCCTTTACTTCTGGATTCGTGATCGTTCCGTCCGGATTTGTTGTTGCATCATCCGGATTCGGTGTAGCTTCAGGTGTTGCATCGGGATTTGTCGTCCCATCCGAGTTTGGAGTGTCTGTAGATGGCGGTGTCTCCGTGTTCGGTGTATCTCGCGTGCCTGAGTTGTTATTGTTGTCCGGTGAAGATACCGGTGTTTCCGGTTTGTCGAGCGAACCATCCGGGTTACCGGAAGTGCCGTCGAAGTTTTCTTCAGGAGGATTTGATCCAGCGTTCGGATTCACAGCTGGCGGTTGTGCATCCGTTCCGTCGATTTCCGTTTTCGGATCGTCGTAAGGCACGGTACTCGGTGGTACACCGTCAGCAGATAGAGACGCGACTGATTTACCTTTTTCACTGCTGATCCCGTCTTCCGTTTCTTCAGGCTCTACTGGTTCTTCTGGTTGTTGATTCGGATCGACTTTCGGTGTGAACGGTGTGTGGATCGAGTCATGCTGGATCGTTACCGGTGCGCCCGTTTCCACGTTTGGCCATTCATTGTCGAGTACATATGTGACGATCGTCTGGTCGGTGCTGTAAATATCGATAGATGGTGACTCGCTATCGCGTTTAATGGCTACGACATAGCCGCTTACTGGACTCGTCAAGGCAGATTCATTCGGCAATTCTGCGAGCTGCGATTCGACGATTTCCGTTTTCCGTTGCACTTCAGCGAGATCTCGTTCTGCTTCCGCAATCGCTTGCGCAAACGTTCCGTCTTCTCTAACTTCGATGCCTACATTCAAATTAACGCGTACTTTTTTCTCGTCATTCGTGTCATAATAATCACTATTGTTTTTCGAACCGCCCACTGAGGACTGTTCATATTCCAAATTACTGATCGTTTGTGAAATCGATGACGACTGATTTTGCAACGCGGATAGTTCCGATTCTAGTTCATTGCGTTGCGAATCGATGTGATCCACTTTCAATGAAGCGAGCTCAGTTCCGAAGTCCACTGTCTCCCCTTCTTGAACGAGCCACGAATCAATTGTCTGGTTGTCTTTTAGGTAGATAGTATGCAAATCTTTCGGTGAAATGAATCCTTCTTTGTCGAGCTCTTTCTTGTAATCATCCGCAGACAACCGTTCGTACTCACCGACGTACTGCGCTTTCGGGATGACACTTTTTTCATCGAACACCAAAAACATGTTCAAAGCTAGAAACGCTGTAACGAGGACCGTCACGATGATATTTTGTGCTTTCATCTTATAGTCCTCCAATCATTAACAAGTTCAACATTTTTTCGATAGGAGCAAAGCCAACTGCCGCAGTGATCAATGCAAAGACCACTTGCAATGCGATCAACATCCACAATGCATGCTTGCGGATACCTTTATGCTCTATAACTTCTTCACCGACAAGTGACGTTTCCACTTTCGAGAAGCTGATGAAGCGATACTGAACCGCCACGATCAATGCAGAGAAAATCGTCAATTGATTGACAAACAGAATGAGATACCAATTATCCAAGAATGTTACCGCGAGTGGTCCGAATGAAAGAATCGAAACCGCTGCTGTTTTTCCAGCAACCGCGAAGATCAGGAAATTGATGAGTTTTTCGATTAGCAATAATCCCGTGACCACTAGCTGTAGCTTCAGCAAGGGCTTAAATGGAATTTTCGTCAACATGCTTAAAATCCATGCGACGCCCCAGAAATGGAACGACATGTAGATGATGGCCCAGAGTATGGCACCGACCAATGCAGTGATGCGGCCGATGGTAAAATCATCGAGCGAACCGTTCGCCAAGATATACGTCATCGTCCCGGTATTCATGCCCCACATATCGCGGAGGACGAACAGGATGATGCCCAAAATGAATACGCTAAACACACGGCGTTTGAACCCAGTGACGGTTCCTTGCCCAATTTCAACGGCAAGTCGGTCAGGATAAACTAGTGAACGCCAGTAACCGTAAGTAGAATACATATGTACTTCTCCTTTGCCTCCAACTTATTCGACTGATTATATCAGTTTCTATCTCTCTTACTTTATCAAAAAATGACGAATTTGCAACGAATGTCTTGTTTTGTTGCAGAATTTGGTAGTAGTGTTGGAGTTTTAAACAATTAAAGATGCTGAGTGAAGTTACATTACTCATGGGATTTCCGCTCCAGCTGGGGGACGCTTTCTGGAGGGCGGGCGGTGAACCACACCCCTCGCGTTGCTCGCCGGGTGTTTCAACCGTCCCGCTGATCCTCCCAGAGTCGCCCCCAACTTCCGCTTCAATCCTACTTTTTATGGTGGATGGATGCAGAAACACTCACTGACGATAGTGTTTGAACTAATGTCGTCACTGAATATATTTCATGTACAAACCAATTACAAACCTAACTTCAATGACTGCAATAACTGTCACCCGCTCACACTGCAGGGATTGGCGCGTAGGAGGGGCGACCATAGGCGTCAACTTAAGAAAAAATATAGGGTTATACTTCCTTCTTTGTTGGTATTTATAGAGTAAAACCAATAAAGGAGGAGTCTACTATGAAGCCGCATCATCCAGTTTATCAATTAA